>JAJZIF010000094.1 GCA_021810735.1 Acidobacteriota bacterium | reverse complement strand
TGGGAGGCGGAAATCATGGTCAATCCCCCTTTCCGCTGATATATGGCGCTTGGGGATTTCTACAACAAGTGGCCGGCAAGATTTAACTCTCTCGCAAGAGCCACCGCGAGGGTGAGGGACTCTCTTAGTTGGCCTTCAGTGCGCTCGATGAGATCAGAATTAGGCAGGAATTGGGTTAGTCCCCGATATGTCGTCTTCTCGGAACCGATAGTCAAATGACGGAACGTGCCACTCACGAGGCCCTGATTTCAAGCTGGAACCACTGTCGATTTCACGGATTGGGAAAACCCCGAAAGAGACCTGAATCGATGAAAAGTAGCCGAGGATTAAATCCTGAAGACAAACCGAGCAAATCAAAATCTGTTCATTTTGCGCCGATAGAACGAATACCCAGAGTTCAGCCAGTCTGAATCAGGGTACTGCGACGTCCGTATTGGATGTTCACTCCGCTGGTGTTCATTCGGTATGTCAACATTTTTGAACTGACAAGATATTTTTTGCAGACCTCTTCATTCGACCAGCGACATTGCTTGATTTTCAGCAGCGCCGCACGCGGCAAGAGCAAACATCCTGCTAACCAGTTCGCTTGCTCCTCCTGTTCACGGTCATAGTGGCGCAAGACAAGCTTGCTTTTTGGATCGATATAGACCGTACCTGGCACATGTTCTAATAACAGGTGGGCTACCTCGTGCATTAGATCACTGTTCTGTCGCCCAAGGGAATGTTTTGGGTTATAAATAATCAGGGGCGGGTCGGAAGATATGGTAATTGCCGACCATATATCGTTGTGATTACTCAGAAGTCGATCACACGCATCCGGCGGAAGTGTCGGCAGATCCTGCGGCGTAATGACCACGGCTCTCAAATCTTCCGCAAGCGAACGGGCGCTTAGCGGTTCCCATGGTTGCATACCCCTTTGCCGCCGAACAGCCTCAGCAGTTTGGTCACACCAACTTTTGAATCCTCGCTTGAACATTCAGGCTTTCGACCGAACAAACTCTTGTGCAGCCAGAATAAGTGCCGCCAAATCTTGCGCGGCTTCGAGGGTGTAGTGTGCGTCCGCTCTGAAATGCACCGCAGGCTCAGAAAACTGAGGCTTTGACCCCGTCGGCTTTGGCTTCACGCTATTGACCTCCAACATTTCGGCTGGATCAATCTTTAGTGCAGAACATATCTTTTCAAACGTTTCTAAATCAGGGAGTTTGCCTCGTTCGATACGTGATAGTGTGGCCGGGCTGATCCCCAGTTCACGGGCGAACTCACGAACACCTTTCTCCGCCCGCTTCTCGCTCAGCAGCTTGCTGAATCTGAGAATGTTCAATTTGCATCTCCAAAGAAACATGTTTCACCCAGTTGACAAGAACCGGGGCCTATGGCTATTCTTTCATTCAAGCAGACGAGAGACATATCTCTCGTCTGCAACAGTATCACACTGTGCCCGATTCCTCGTTATCTAGGGATGTACACGTGTCCTTTGGCGAGAGATGAGCGTACAGGAATAGTGCGGTCGATGGCCCGGCTCAGTAAGAGTTGTTGCCATCAGAATTTTGTTTAAGGAGACAAAATGAACGCAGCGGATATAACACACGGGCTGAAATTGATCGGCGGGAACACGCGTATGTGGGTTGGCATCGTTGTCATCGCCATAGCAGCAATACTGCTTACATACTGGCTGAAACAAGAGCGTCGGAAGCGCACACTCTATCCTCAGCTTCACAGCTTGTGAAGTTGAAGCAGTCTCACTTTTGAAAACAGGAGAACAGTTATGGCAAATGTGTATGTTGAAGCACGTCCCAAAGGACACCGTGAAGGATCACACATTGAGGACTATGTCGTTGAAGATCATGCAGACTGTGTACTCGGTATATTTCGCACCCAGCGGGAAGCCAACGAGTGGGCAAAGGCTCAAGGCCACCGTCCACTCGTTGCACGAGTACGACACTTGAACAACAAGAGAATTCCCGACCACTGGAGAGCCGCGTAGCTGACACAGTTTGCTATACGAACCAACAATTTTTCACAAGTTGTCGTTGTGTAGGCAATGAGAGGAGCAATCAGATGAAAGAGCCAGGATTGGATGGTCGGCACCGCGATAGGACACCGCCAAAAGCGGGCGATATTCAACAGAAACGTAGCGACACGCTTAATCGGAATTTGAGCAGACCGATTCCGCAGTTCCGTTCAGATGCCACCCTTGGAACGATGCGCGAAGAAACGGGCAAGGTAAGCGAAGAAGCAGTTCGAAGAGCTGCTCGAATCTTGCGGCCCGATAAAGGATGAAGCACTGTCGTCTACCACGGCAGATCGGTTCTCGATCATAAGGCGGGCTAACGGCTGGAAGGAGAAGGTGTGTCGCCGACTTCTCAACGAACAGTTTCATTAGGAATATAGAGCGGCGTACTTGCTCACCCGGAGTCAACTGGTACTGGGCGATGGCGCGAGTACATCATGGTCACGCAGTCATAGACGTCGCTTTCTTTAAGAGCGTCTCTTGTTACGGATCGATCCCCTCGTCTAAGTATTTCGCGTGGTCACGGCTTTTGTGTGCGATACCATCCCGGATAAGGATGGAACGCCAAGGAAACGCATCTGCTTTCCGCGATTGTGGCCTTTGAGATGAATCCCAGAACGCTGGAGGTATTGAACGACCTCGCCCTTGATGAAGGCATCCAACTCTCCGTAAAGCGGCATCACACGCATGTGCCGATATCCCATACCCCAGCCCTTGATTAAATTGGCAAGCCCTTGTAGGGTTTTCGAGAGGCTGTTGCCGGATGAAGGTTTCAAGACTACCCCGACTTTTAATTTGAACCTGCTAACCACCTTGCTGTCCGGATAGGTGATCTGGCCTTCGAATCGAATGCCAAGAAAAGAAAGACCATCCTTGCTGAAATTGCCAAACCTGCTCTTGCTCTTCGGTTCATCCAATGCGTGGATTTCTAAACCGAGATTATTCAGCACTGTTCGGCAGAGGACATGTGCCTGTTCAGCTTCCTGCAGAGTCTTGCACATGACAACAAAGTCATCAGCATAACGAACAAGTTTGAAGCCCTCGCTTGTGACTATACTGTCAAAATCGTAGAGGTAAAAGTTCGCTAGCATGGGGGACAGTACGCCGCCCTGCGGAATGCCGACGGTCGCGCCGAGAATGATGTCTTGATGCTCGGTTTGGTAGCTTTGAAGATCATCTAATTCAAGGTTGAAGCATTTTTCGAGTAGCGGAAGGAGGCTTTTTTGGCGAACCTTCTTGGCAAACATTCTCCAGAGCGTGGGGCGGTCAACCGCCCCAAAGAAGTTCTTGATGTCCGCTTCGAAATAATGGACATAGCCCTGATTCACAAGATATTTTATCTGACGTATTGCAGCGTTCACCCCACGGTCTTCGCCCGCGATGAACGCGAAGCTACAGGGCAAGTTAAATTTAGCGAACGTAGGCTGGATGTGAAGCGCAAGCGCCTTCATTACAATCCGATCCCGGATTGTTGGTATCTGTATAGGACGCGGTTTTTCAGAGCCGGGCTTCGCAATCATTACTGGACGTAGTTTGCTGAACTGATAGGTCTTTGAGCGAAGCTCTGAACTGATCGTTCTGAGGTTAGAATCGAGATTTGAAGAGAACGTTTTGATCGTGACGTTATCACTGCCCTTGGAGAGCTTGTTTCGTTTGGAGATAGCACGCCAAGCTGCCTGCAACGCAGTGATTTCTGAGACGGATTGTAGCGCGGAAATGGATTTCATTGAAAGGTATTGCCGCCTGCGGAGAGAACTGCGAATGCAGGCGGCATATTCGTGTGCATTGGGTTAGAGTGACGAAACATCATCATGCTCTCTGCGCCAACGCATTCGCTTCGTGTTGAAGCGACGCCTCCACCAAGACTCCATCGATTCGGCGTTCGGTCTAGCCGACTACCTAGCGACGAAGTGGTGCTGCCAGTTGCGGATAAAATCAGACAGGCTGCGATCGTCCATGCTGAACGAAAGGCAAAACTCCCTATCCTAATTGTAATCCGATTGGTTTTTTGTCAAGTCCTTTCGAACCTCGCTCGCCGACCGCCACCTGAAAGTTTATACTCGCCATCGCTCCCCTTTCATTCTCGATAGCACCTACAGGTGTTGCATGGCTGGACTGTCTCTTACGACCGGCCCGACATGCACACAATGGATGTCGCCTTACACGCTTCGTGTGCATTGGGTTAGAGTGACGAAACATCATCATGCTCTCTGCGCCAACGCATTCGCTTCGTGCTGAAGCGACGCCTCCACCCAAGACTCCATCGATTCGGCGTTCGGTCTAGCCGACTACCTAGCGACGAAGTGGTGAGCACCAATACATTCATTGTACTAAAAGTCAACAGTGGCGGGTAATATCAGCAACACTCGGAACTGTCCAACACAGTGCGCGTACTTAGGCTTTAGATTGGGAGCTACGAGCTTCTCTCGAAAGCAAAATAATTTCCCAGACAGACGGGATATTCTGATGTCTGAGCGTCAGCCAAGCTGTCAGGATGAAGTTGGATCAGTAACGGTAAGTCTTAGTGCGTCGAGAGAATGTTTCTGACTATTTGGAGACTCTAAAGTTTTCAGGAGATGTTTGAAAAGGCTCTCTGGTCGTGGCTCAGAGCATTCCGATGCCTTGGCTGATGGATGGCTCTTGGCCAACTTCCATTGCAGAGGTCTTGGAGACATCGGCGCTGAGTTGCGGGGCGAGTTTGGCAATGTCGTTGGTGAAGATGGTGGCGTCGTGGCTGGCGCGGGAGATGGAGACGTAGCCGAAGCGGGAGTTGAGCAGGTCGGGATGGACGCTGGTGTCGGCGTGGATCAATACACGTTCGGCGGTCAGACCCTGGGCGCTGTGGCTGGTGACGGCATAGCCATGATCGAAGTGACGATGCTCGGTTGAGTTGAATTCGATCTGGCGATTGTTGTCGAGCCGTGCAGCGATTCGACCATCGGGATGGATGGCTTCGATAACCGCAAGGTCGCGATTGGCAACGCCCAGAGACTTGTCTGGCGCGGTGAATTGAATGCGATCACCAACGGAAAATTCATGTGCAACTTCGCGGTAGACGCTGACACCTGTCAGTCGGCGCGGATCGTAGGTGGTGAGTTCGCCGGACGCTTTTTCAACGGTGAGCAGATTCGCTGATGAGTTGATCGCGATGACCGTGCCATAAGAACCAGCTTTGATTCCAGCATTCTTGCTGCCGCGCGCATAACGGACAACATCGGTGACTTCATAGTGGCTGGCCCAGGCGCGTTCCGCTCCGGTCATGTCCTGCCGCTGAATAAGAACGGGAATGGAATGGTCTTCGGGCGCAACGGTTCCGTTGGCCTTCAACTCCTGTCGCACGGCGACATTCAGCTCGCGGCGAGATGCGTTGTCTGGCGACACAATCAACGTCTTCTCTGGCGACTCCACGTAGCTTTTCGCAATCGCGTGGATACGCTCCTCCGCATTCGGAATCTCCCTGATCCGACCCTGTTGTTGCAGTGCGTCGAGCGCTGCGGAGACTTGGCCTGTCGCCAGAAGTTCAACAGCAGATTTCAATGCCGGGTCTTTCTGGCGAATAATTTCATCGAGCTTGGCCGTTCGCATTCCGGCCTCCTGCAATTGCTCGAAAGGACGGCCCGCTTCGACGCCCTGATGCTGGCGGATGTCGCCAATCAAGAGCACGCGGTCATTCGGGCCAATGCGTGCGAGAAACTCACGCATCTGGTTGGTGCTGGTGAGGCTGGATTCATCGACAAAGTAGAAATGCTTTTGTCCATGCATCTCTGGAGTTGCTGATCGGGCAAGAAAACCTTGCAGGGTTCCGCCCTCGATGCCTGCCTCATTCAGTTGCCGCGCAGCGCGAGAGGTGGGCGCGAAGCCCTCGACTTCGTAGCCCTGGGATTCGGCAGCACTGCGTAGCACGGAAAGTGTGGTCGTCTTACCCGCTCCCGCGACTCCCTGGATGCCATGAACGCGGTCGGGAGAACTCAAAACATCTTCGACTACGCTTTTCTGAGCACGATTCAAATATGGATGCTGGTCGGCCACTCGGATGGCCTCCGAGCGAGTCATCACGGGCTGGAGTTGGTTCTGTCCTTCACGCATTCGCTGGACGATTTCCTGCTCGGCTTCGACGGTTTTGGCCGTGGTGAACTGGCGGCCCGGCACACTCTGAGATCGCTCGACAATCTGAAACTCACCAGATACAAGGCGGGCGTTGAGATGCGCGCGCACCTGCGGATAGGTGACATCGCCCATGCCGCGTCGGAGTGCGTCTCGTACCAAAGCGCGCTCGTCGACGACGGCCTCGCGCTCGAAATTCTTGTCACGAGAAAAAGTCATGGCCTCACGAACGCGCTGCTCTGGAGGAATGGATTGTGTATGGTGCTGGGAGCGTTCTCTGGCAGCACGGACGACCGCATCCGCCTGATGTCCGAAATCGGCGGCGAGCTTGCGATGCGCCGCCATAACTTCACGCGGCGAGTGAATCTCCTTTCTGTCGCGTGTGGAGTGCGCTGCGATTTCGGCGGCTTCTTTGCCGGTGCGACCTGTGCGTTCGAGATACTCCCGAATCTGCCGGCTGCGCAGACTCGATGCGTCGAGATACTCCTGCGTGTAGCCTTTGATCTCCGGCGCGCCACTTCTGCCAGGCGTAATTTCGTATCCAAGCTGGCGAAGCCGGTACATCAGTTCCGACTGGTAGACGGCAGTGGCAAATTGTTGCGAGGCAAACAAACTCTGTGGCTGGATGGCGCGGGCCTGACCCCCATCGCGCTCAGTCAGATTGAAGATGACGGCATGGGTATGGAGCTGCGGAGCGACATAACCATCGACGGGCCGGGCCGTGTCATGCTCGAACTTTGCGGCGATAAACTTGCCCGTCGTCTCTGGCGGATGGTTGCCGCCGATGCGGGCCTGGGTGTAAGGCTCCAGTTGTTCGAGAGCCACGCGCACGCTTTCCCGATGGGCTTCGCGGACATGATCATCGCCGCCAACCAGCGCGGTGAGGGATACGGATTTCGGCGCAGAGAAGGTCGCATCCCATCCGGCGCGATGCTCCATCGTCTGGATGGTTTTTCCATCGGCATCCTTATATAGATAGGAAGCTCGCTGGCGAACAAGCAGTTCACCCGTCGCCGGATGCTGGCCCTGGCTCAGACGCGCGAAATCCTCTGCGGAAACCGCTCCTGCAAGGCCGAATTGCGCAGCGAGCTGGCCCTGCCATTCCCCAGCGATGACACCCCGCTGCGACCAGTAATTCTGCTCTTTGGCAGTGAACTCCTTCTGGTGATAGTTCTGCGCCTGGCTAGCGGAGAGTGGCTTCGAAATCGTCAGCATGGCTCAAATCTCCGGCCCATAGTTAAAGGACTTTTGCGCTTCCGGCTCCGGCGCTCGCAAGGGCTGTGGCGGCTTGCGTTCCTCAACCCGTACCGCAGGGATCTTCGGAGCGACTGGGTTCTGATGCTGCTCTGCATGCGCACTCGAAGTCACTTCCTTCCGTGGTGGCCGAATGATGTAGTCGCTCTCCAACCGCTCGATGAATTTTGGTTTCGTCGCAGGAATTTCGAGCGGCGGAAAGGAAAACCGCGCGACATAATTCCCATGCTTCAGATAGGCGTGCAGCGGGTCGAGACCGCTAATTTCCGAATCAAGAACCAGCGGTTCCGTCTGTCGGTCGAGCGCGAAGTTGCGCCCGCTGCGGCTGCCATCGTAGTGCGTTTCCTTCATGCGCTCGATCTCCACCTTGCCGATGGCTCGGCTGACCCACTCCGCCGCATCCGGCTCGCTGGTCTTCAAGAAAATCTTGGTCGCGGGCTGGGACAGCATGACCTCGGCCAGATGACCATAGATGACCTCCAGTTGCGCCTTGCCCTGAAAGCCAAGGATGATTGGGTTGCGCGACTTGCGATTTTCCGTGATGGCGGTATGGAACTGCGGCAGCTTCTGCAGGCTGGCCAGCTCGTCCAGCACAAACCATACGCGGCGTTGATCGGGCGTGGGCGCACTCAACAGCCGCAGTACAAGCATGTCGATCCAGAAGCTGTGCAATGGACGCAGCGCTTCGCGCTCCGATGCCTGCGAGGTCAGAAAGATCCACCCACGACGATGCTCCGACCACTCGCGAGCCGTCCATTCAGATTTTGCTTCGGACTTCTTCGGCAGCAGGCGAAAGCTGTCGGCGACCAGGCTGAGCGAACCGAGAACGCCAGAGCGCTGATGCGGAGCCGATGGATCAATCATGGCGGCCAGCTCCGTGCCTTTGACGCGGCGGTCAATCTCCTCCGGGTTCGACATCCACTCAACCAACTGCTGCGGAGTGGGCAGGTCGAGCAGCAGATGCGCGAAGATTTTCTGCGGAGTTTCGATAAAAAACTCGCGCTTGCGTTCATCGGTGGGCTGAAAGAGTGAAACGGCAATCGTCCGTGCTTCGGCGCGGCGCACCAATTCTTCCGATGGCCCCCAATACGGGCAGCGGCGGTCGAGCGGGTTAAGCACGATGTCCCCGCGACCAGCATCAAAGAAGCGCTGAATAAACTCGCTGGCCGGATCGTAAATAATGGCCGCATCGCCACGCGCCTCGATCTGCTGGAGCATCTGCATGATGATCGTTGTTTTGCCGCTGCCGGTATCGCCGATGATCTCGACATGCTGATCTTCGGCGTGCGCAGGGATGCGCAGCATCGGGCGGCAGAGATCGGTCTGGATGCCGATGCCTGTGCCCTGAAAGGCCTTGTTGAACTCCTTCGGCGTGACGAGCACTGGGCCTTTCAATCGCCGCCCATACTTCATTTCCTTGCGACGGCGAACATCCTTTGGAATAGAAAATGGAAGCTGCAAGAGAAGCGCCAGCAACCCAAAGATCAGCGGGGTCTCGAAGAGGTTCAGTGGGTTCTCGCCGCCATAAATCTGTTGCTGCAAGTAGCCATGCAGCGCGTTGTTTTTATACATCGTTGGCACGCTGCAATAGAGGTAGACCTTGCCCGTTTGCTTGGCCGAGTCCGACAAGGCCAGCGGCAGAGTCCTTCCGCCGGGCTGTGGGGTTGCGCCGGAAACGACATCGTTTTCCGTGGCATACCAGGCGTGTCCTTTGCGATCCGCCACGAGCAACATTCGGTATTTTCCTGTACTGCGAAAGCCCGGTGCGATGGAGGTTTTCAGGTAGGCCGGAAGATAAAACTGTTCGAGCGGCGTCAACGCGCAGGTGAACCGGAGATAAAGAAAGAAGCCCGCTGCGATCAACGCAAGAAACATCGCGCCGTAGGTATAAATTGGCTGATGCGGCGGCCAGACGATCGTCTCTTTTCGTCCCCAATGTGTCTCGGCCATGGCGCTACTCCTTCCGCTCCAGCGCCGCCGCTGCGATGACTTCGCGCACTGCATGACGCTTGGTTGTTTTTACCTGGCGCATCAGTTCCTGATACTGGCTGGGCGTCATCGGCTCACCGCAGGCGACAGGCTGTAGAACACGCGTCAGGAAGAGTTGCAGGCCGACAATCTCCGTCATCAGCGCTTCCATGCTGAGCGAGCTGCCGGACAATTTCGCCTCGCGCAGCAACACATCGCGCGCCCATTCGCTTGGCGTTTTTCCCGATGCTGACGATGCACGTTCCAGCAAATGTTCTTCCTCGTTTGTCAGCTTGGTGCTGAGGTTCTGGGAACGGCGATCCCGTCCGCGCAACTTATCAACACCACGTTCCGGCATTGTGTGCATGACAGGCATAGACACCTCTCCGATCTCAATAATTCCGGTATCTGTCCAGATACCGGCTTACGCGGACACCGCATGTTTTCAGTGGTAACTGACGAGATACCAAAGTATCTGGGCAGTTCCCTTTCAGGGGTGGAGTGTCGTTGCGTCAATCCCGTGCGTAAGCACGGAACCGGCAAGGTGTAGCGAATGCAAGAGTCGTACGGTGAGGGCCTAGCCAGCCACACCGGCTCCGAGTCTTGCGGGCATGGTCGTAAGGCCATG
>JAJZIF010000093.1 GCA_021810735.1 Acidobacteriota bacterium | reverse complement strand
TCGTCGGCTGCAGCCACAACACCTCGCGGCAGGCGATCGAGCGCGTCAAGAAACTGCAAGCCATCCCCGGCGTCGATGGCGTGCTGACGGCGAATCCCTACTACACCAAGCCGACCCAGGAAGGCCAGTATCAGCACTTCCGCGCCATCGCGGAAAATACTCGCCTGCAGGTGCTGATCTACAACATCCCCAGCCGCACCGGGATCAACCTGTTGCCCGAGACGACCGCTCGTCTGGCGGAGATCCCCAACATTATCGGTATCAAGGAATCCAGCGGAAATCTGCAGCAGATCACCGAAGTCGCCCATTCGGTGCCGGACCGTTTTAAGGTGTTCGCCGGCGACGACAATCTTGCCCTCCCCATCCTTTCCGTTGGAGGCGCGGGCGTAATTTCAGTCGCGGCCAATGCCATTCCAGCGCAGATGACGCGGATGACGGACGCCGCGCTGGAAAATGACTGGCCGCTTGCCCGGCAACTCTATCGCAAATACTACCCATTGATCATCGGCAACTTCATTGAGCCGAATCCGCAGCCGGTCAAGTGCGTCCTCGCCCTGATGGGACGCATTCAGGAGGAGTACCGCCTGCCCATGATGCCAGTGGTGCCGAAGACTCGCGCCTACCTGGAGCGGCTGGCCGGCGACCTTGGCTTGCTGGAGACCGTGTCCGCTGGAAAACAGTCCGCCGAGGAACGGATTTCCGCTCCGAGCAAAAAATAAGCATGCTCCATACCCCGTTGCCCGAGTCGGAAGCGTAAATCGAAGCAGACCGAACCCGAGGATATCTCCCTTTGTCTCATGCCTCGCTTGCATCCCGCATTGAATCTGCTTTTGAGCCCGGAACGCAGACTGCCGATTCCGCGGAGATCGAAGCAGCCTTTTTCGACCTGCGCGATGCCCTGAGTCGCGGAACGGTGCGCGCCGCCGAACCCGATGCCAGCCATCCGCAGGGCTGGCGAGTGAATGCCTGGGTCAAGCGCGGCATCCTGCTCGGCTTTCGTATTGGCCATCTGGTAGAGACTGGCGAAGATTTCTCCTTCATCGACAAACACACGTATCCCGTGCAGCGCTTCACCGTGGATGAAAAAGTCCGCATCGTGCCCGGCGGCTCTTCCGTCCGTGCCGGCGCATATCTGGCGGCGGGCGTCGTCTGCATGCCGCCCATGTATGTCAACGTGGGTGCCTATGTGGACGCGGGCACCATGATCGATTCGCACGCGCTGGTGGGCTCCTGCGCGCAGATTGGCCGGAATGTCCATATCAGTGCCGCGGCGCAGATCGGCGGCGTGCTGGAGCCGGTGAACGCCAGCCCGGTCATCCTGGAAGACGATGTGCTGGTCGGCGGCAACTGCGGCGTCTACGAGGGCACCTTGGTACGGAAGCGCGCCGTTCTCGGCGCAGGCGTCATCCTCACGCGTTCCACGCCGGTCTATGACATCGTGCGCGGAGAAATTCTGCGCGCCACCGGCAGCGATCCCCTGGTGATTCCAGAAGATGCTGTCGTCGTCGCAGGCGCGCGCGCAATAACCCGCGGCAAGGCCACCGAGTGGGGATTGAGCCTCTACACTCCGGTGATCGTGAAGTATCGCGACGAGAAGACAGAACTCTCCCTCGAACTGGAAGACCTGCTGCGGTAAATCAGCGCGACGCGGCCGGCTGATAGCTGCCCGGCACGGAACGAAACGCGATGGCGATTCGGTTCCAGGCATTGATCGTCGTAATCGCCAGCGTCAGGTTCACCATCTCGCCCTCACTGAAATGTCCGCTCAATTCCTCATAGACAGCGTCGGGCGCATGACCGGTCTGAATATTCGTTATTGCTTCGGTCCACGCCAGCGCTGCGCGCTCTTTGTTAGAAAAAAACGGCGTTTCGCGCCATGCGTCCAGCGCGTAGATGCGCTGCTCCGTCTCGCCTTTGGCGCGTGCGTCTTTGGTGTGCATATCAATGCAATAGGCGCATCCGTTTAACTGCGACGCGCGAATTTTTATCAACTCCAACAGGTGAGGATCGATTCCGCTGCGGCGCACCACAGATTCCAGCTGAATCATCGCCTTCGCCGCTTCCGGCGAGGCTTTCGCGTACTCGAGACGAGGTTCCATCTTTGCATTTTACCTTTCCAGATGTAAGATTCCGGGCAGATTTTCAAGGATACATTTTCGCTTCTCTCAGCCTATCGCGTCCAGCCGCCTGAAATATTCATCGAGAACGTGCTAGCATCGTCTTTCCTATGGTTGACGGCAAGTTACAGATTATTCCCCTGGGTGGCCTCGGCGAATTCGGCAAAAATTGCATGGCGATTCGCTGGCAGGATGACATTTTTGTCATCGACGCCGGCCTGATGTTTCCCGACGAAGAACTACTCGGTGTCGACGTTGTTGTGCCCGACATTACGTACCTGGTCGAGAATCGCGAGCGCGTGCGCGGCATTGTGCTGACGCACGGACATGAGGACCACATCGGCGGTTTGCCGTGGATTTTGTCTGAACTGCGTGCGCCCATCTATGGCACGGAATTCACGCTGGCGTACATCGAAGGCAAGCTGGAAGAGCATGATCTGCTCGACGATGTCGAGATGGTTGAGATGATTCCGGGCCAGCCGTTTTCGCTCGGCATCTTCAAGATCACGCCCATCCGCGTCACCCATAGCCTGGTGGACTGCGTCGCGCTGGCGATTGAGACTCCGGCCGGCGTCGTGATTCATTCCGGTGACTTCAAAATCGATCTGACTCCTCCCGACGGCCGTCCGTTCGATCTGCACACCTTTGCCGAATACGGAAAGCGTGGCGTACTGGCACTCCTGCAGGACTCGACCAACGTCGATCGCCACGGCCATACACCCAGCGACCGCGCGGTTCGCCCAGCGCTGGATGAAGTATTCGCGCGCACCAAACAGCGCCTTTTTTTCAGTTGCTTCTCCTCTTCGATTCACCGCCTGCGCATTGCCACGGACCTGGCCATGGAGCATGGCCGCAAAATCGCCATTGTGGGCCGGTCCTTGCAGAACTCTTTTGAAATCGCACAGGATTTCAATTATCTCGATGTCCCGGATTCGCAGCTGATTGCCGCCGGCCAGATCAAGGATTATGCCCCGGACAAGGTCTGCGTATTCATCAGCGGCACCCAGGGCGAGCCCATGTCGGCGCTGACCCGCGCGGCCGTCGATAACCACCGGCAGGTGAAGATTGAGCCGGGCGATACCGTGGTGCTCAGTTCGCGCGTGATCCCCGGCAACGAGAAAAGCATTTTCCGCATGATCGACCACTTGTATCGCCGCGACGCGCACGTCATTTACGACGATGGCACGAATGGATTGATCCACGTCAGCGGACACGCCAGCCAGGACGAGCTGCGTCTGCTGCTGCATCTTCTCAAGCCGAAATATTTTGTTCCCCTCCACGGCGACTATCGCCATCTCAAGCTGCACGCGGAATTGGCTGCGGAGTTGGGCGTGGTGGAAAAAATCATGCTGCTGGAAAACGGCGATGTGCTGGAGCTGACTCCGAACTCTGCCCGGAAACATGGCAAAGTGGCCGTGGGCCGCGTTTGCATCGATGCCGGTTCTACGGCGGGTGTCGTCGAAGATGTAGTGATGCGCGATCGCCGGCATTTGAGCGAAGGCGGTATCGTGCTACCCATTCTCGCCATCAACCAGACCACGGGGCGCGTCGAGAGTATGCCGGAAATCGTGACGCGCGGATTTGCCGCCGGAGAAGAAGCGCTGATTGAGCAGGCTCGGCTGGTGGTCGGTGCAACGCTGGATGCCTCCAGCGCGGAAGAAAAGGCCGACTACGGCGTGATCAAGGAGAAAATCCGCCAGGACTTGAAGCGGTATATCCAGAAAAATACCAGCCGTCGCCCGCTTATCATGCCGGTCATACTCGAGATCTAAGCCGGCAAGTTTCCCTAGCTTTGATACAACTGAAAGAGTGAATCCTTCGGCTCGCTCTCAATTCCAGCCACGGACCAGGCGCATACATTTCGCGCTGTTCGTGGCTTATCTACTGATTGGCCTTCTGTCGCTCTCTTTCTTCTGGCACAGGATACGCGCGTATCTACAAGCTGCGGCCATTCTTGGCGAGCTGAATGGCAGGCCCGTGCCGCATCTGCTGCAACCCATCGCCGCGATGCCGCTCACGACCCGGACATTCACCATCCCCTCATCCGCGGGCGTGGTCGAAGCGCGACTCTACACACCGGTTCGTTCCCCCAATGCGCCAGGCCTGGTACTTGTCCCCGGTATTCACTATCGAGGCATCGATGAGCCGCGGTTGATGGCCTTCGCCAGGTCACTGGCCTCCTGCGGACTGCGTGTGCTTACCCCGGTATTGCCGGACAGCCGCGATTACCGCATCCAGCCCTCCGACGTGCAGGCGATTGGCGATTCTGTGCAATGGCTGCGAAACACCACCGGGAGACCCGTCGGATTGATGGCGCTCAGCTTTTCCGGTGGGCTGGCGCTGATGGCTGCCGCGCAACCGCCGTACTCCAACGAGGTTTCATTCGTTTTTTCCGTGGGAGCGCACGATGACCTTTATCGAGTCGCTACGTTTTATGTAACCGGCGCCGATCCCCTGCCCGATGGCGACATCGAGCGCACAACTCCCAACGATTACGGACCTCTGGTTCTGGAATATGAGCACCTCGAGGATTTTGTTTTGCCCGCGGACCTTGAAGCAATTCGTCCCGTCTTTCGTATGCGCCTTCAGGAGAATCCAGCACTGGAGAAAACATTGCTTGCCAGTCTGACAAGCTCACAACAAGCCGAGTATGCGCGGGTCGTTGACTTGCATCAACAGGCAGTTGCGTTGTTCGACTCCAATAAAAAACATGCCGGCGAAATGGCCGCCGTTTCCCCACATGATCATCTGACGGGACTCCATGTGCCGGTGTACCTGCTGCATGGCCGAGAGGACAACCTGATCCCCTTTGCCGAGATGGAGTGGCTGGCACAGGATTTGCCGCGCGACACGCTCAAGGAGATGCTCGTCAGCCCGCTGATCGCGCACGTAGGCACAACCACCGCCAAGCCAGGCATTTGGGATGAATTGCAGCTACTCCACTTGCTCGCGACCGTAATGGAGCGCGCCGAGCGACGTTGACTCAAGGACACGCTATAGTTCGCCCTCGTTCCGCCGCGTTTGAATTAACTGGCGGTACAACTGAATAGTTTGATCGGCAATCGCAGACCATGCAAACTTTTCTTCCACCCGTCTGCGGCCCGCCTCGCCAAATCGCTTGCATTTTTCCGGGTCTGCAAATAGATCGGAAATCTTCGCCGCCAGGTCGCGCGCAAATTGCTCCGGGTTCGACGGAAAGCCTGTCGTGGAATCGGACTCGAATGGCACCAGATACCCTGTCTCTCCGTCGACGACCACTTCAAGAATTCCACCCGTGGCGCTGGCGACTACGGGAGCGTGGCATGCCATCGCTTCCAGATTGATGATGCCGAACGGCTCGTAAACCGACGGACAGCAGAACACTCGAGCGTGGCTGTACAGTTGAATCGCCTCCGGCTTGGTCACCATCTTCTCGATCCACACCACATGCGGATGGCTAGCCTGCGCCTCGGCCACTTTCTGCCGCATCTCAGCCGCAATCTCCGGGGTGTCCGGCGAGCCCGCACATAACACCACCTGCGTGTTCGCGGGCAAATAACGAATCGCCTCGACGAGATGCGTGACGCCCTTCTGCCGAGTGATTCGGCCAACAAATAGAACGTACGGCTGCGCGGGATCGACTCCGTACTTGGTCAGCGCAGCGGTATCGCTCGCCTTGTTATATTCCGCCAGGTCGATACCGTTGTAGATGACGTGTACTTTCTCCGGCTGCAGTTCCGGATACACGCGCAGAATATCCGCCTTGGTGCCGTTCGATACCGCGATCACCGCATCGGCGTCGAGAATGGCGGTACGTTCCATCCACGAGCTCATCGCGTAACCGCTTCCCAACTGCTCGGACTTCCATGCCCGCAGCGGCTCCAGGCTATGCGTCGTCAGCACGAACGGGATGTTGAAGAGTTTCTTCGCCAGAAAGCCCGCCATCGACACATACCAGGTATGCGTATGCACCACGTCGATTGCCGCCAGCGTCTTCATCTGCACCAGGTTCAGGCTGAACGCCGCGAGCGCGGTATTGAATTTCTCCTGCGCCCCTTCGCTGAGTGCGGCCCACGGCTCTGCGCCGCGGACATGCAAATTGCCTTGGTCGAGCGTTTGATCGCCCCAGCAATGAACCTCGACATCCATCCTCTTCGCCAGTTCCCGGCTTAGGTATTCGACGTGAACTCCAGCGCCGCCGTAGACGTTGGGTGGATACTCGCGCGTCATCAGTCCTACTCGCAAATCATTTCTCCTGAAGTGGTACAACTTTCGTGCTCATTCCCTGACATGTCTCACGGCATTCGAGCACACGCCGCGAAGCGTTATTCTAGTCACAGGTTGAACGCGCCGCAAACCGGCCAAATTCCCACGCAGTCGCAACGCAGTGCTCTCTACTCAATGTCCCAGGAAAAACCGAAACTCGGGCAGAATTTCCTTACCGACCCGAGTGCGCGTCAACGCATCGTGGAAGCACTCGGCGATATTTCCGCCTGCACCGTGCTGGAAATCGGACCGGGACGGGGCGCGCTCACCGACCTGCTTGCCAAGCGCGCGCGGTACCTGATTGCCGTCGAGCTGGATCGCGCTCTGGCTCCGCGCCTGACGGAGACCTGGAAACACGCGGAGCATGTCGCCATCCTACACGCGGACATTCTGGAACTCGATCTGGCGACCGTACGGAGCAAGTCGGGCTTGTCCGGCAACGATCCTCTGGTCGTCGTCGGCAACCTGCCCTACTACATCACGTCCGACATTCTGCTACATCTGTTCGCGCAGGCTGCATCCATCATGCGGGCTGTGGTCATGGTGCAGGAGGAAGTGGCGGACCGACTGGCCGCCCGTTGCGGCACCAGCGCCTACGGGCTTCTCTCTGCAACCGCTCAAATGCATGGGAGGGTAGAAAAACTGTTCCCCCTGCCTCCGGAGGCATTCACGCCTTCCCCCAGCGTGACCTCTGCCGTGGTGCGTCTGGAAATGCGTCCCCGCTATGAGGAACTCCAGGTAGATCGCACCGGATTTCTACGGTTTTTGCAGCAATGCTTCTGGCAGAAACGAAAGACCCTGGCGAACAACTTGAAGAACGCGCGCATTGCAGAGACAGCGGAGATATTGGCAGCGATGGGAGACGCGGGCCTCAACCCAGCCATCCGAGCCGAGGCCGTTTCCCTGGAAGCGATGGCCAGGATCTATCGGCGTCTCAACTCGCTTGAAGAACCTGCATGAGAGTCGGCTCACCAGCACGAGAATCGTGAGCGAAAATTCTCGGCGTAAAAAGAAGAAAGGCCGCGACGATCTCACCGGGCCTTTCTTTCTCTTGTATCCAAAGGACACTAGCGACCACCGTGGCCACCACCACCGCCGCCACCGGCGTGGCCGCCGCCACCGCCACCGCCGTGGAATCCGCCACCGCCGCCGCTGCTGAACCCGCCGCCGTGGAACCCGCCGCCCATACTGCCTCCATGGAATCCGCTACTGCCATGGAAGGAGGAATGTGCTCCTCCAAAGCTGCCATGCGATCCGAACACTGTATGTTGCCCAAAAGCATTCGAGTTCCCGAACGATCCGCGGCTTACAGTCCCGAACGCGCGGTTGGCAGCTCCGAATTGGCGGTTGGCAGCTCCGAACGCGCGATTCGCAGAGCCGAAAGATTGGCCCGTAAAGGACCGTCCGCCCGCACTGCGCGCCGCGCCTTCCCGCGCTCCCATGGAAGAGCCACGCTGGTTGCCCATGGATCGGCTACCCTGAGCTCGAAAATTGCCGGACCGTGTCGATCCACCCAATCGGCCGCTTCCCAAATTGCCGGTGCGACTCATCAGCGCATTGCGGACGCCTCCCGGGAATGCGTGGGCCGGGTAGTTGTTATACAGCGCAGCGTTGCGAGTCGGCACGGTAACCCCTCTCATGATGGAATGGAGGGGAGCAATCCTGGCACCGTTGAAGTTCACGGCGCGGGGGCCAGCCGCAATCTGGCGGGAAGCCAAAGCGGGACTCCCAACGCGAACCATATTTACCCCTGGCGCACCGCCGCGCATGGTCGTCCCTGCCCGCAAGGTAGCGGGTGGGGCCGGAGCATGGTACCCGGCAGGCCCTCGATAAACATTCGTATAGGGATGACGCTGTGTGGTATTACCGTAGCGGCCATAATAACCGCCGTAACCGTAGCCGCCATAGCCGCCATAGCCATAGCCATAGCCGCCCATCCCCATTCCCATACCCATACCCATACCCATACCGTATGCCCCAGGCATCCATCCCCAGCCAAAACCGTTGACGTAGGACCACATGCCGTACTGAAACGGCAGCCAACCCCAGGGATACCCGGAAACCCAACCAACGCCAAGCCCACCCATGTTCGCCCATGCGCCAAAACCATACGGATCGAAACCAGGCCCAGCTCCGTTGGGCTGCCACATCATTCCGTATCCAGGCAGTGGATACCAGCCGCCGTACGTGTCCAGATCGCCCCAACCATAGCCGACGCCATTGTCCATGAGGCTGCCAGCTCCCTGCTGAACTCGAGCTGGCGTCTGGTTGGCGGCCTCCTTCGCCGCTTCTTCATCCCGCTGGTCGTTCCAATCATCAAACCCGTTAGGAACGATACCCTGCGCGATTGTGTAATTTGAGCCGTTGGAAGGCTTGAATTGGATCGTCTGATTTTGCCGGACTTCCGCTAGGTAGCCATTGGATGCGCCATGGACCTGGACGCCTCCGTCAATGACCGCCAACTCAGCGGGTGTGGCCCCGAGGTTCACGCGAAATGTGCTATTGACCGTCGGCATAACCGTGCGTTGGTCAAACGCAACTGTATAGGAGGTCTGGGCATCGTTGCGCAACTCGTAGTAGACCAGGCCAGACGACTGTTCCACAGTGGTCTCCAGCGCTCCGCTCGGCGAAGTCGCCAGCTTTTCGAGATTCAGGGCGCTATTGGGCGTGATCCTGGCGACGCTGCCGTCTTCAAATTCGATCTCCGCCCGGCCGTCCGCGCCTGTTTCAATGCTCGTTCCCTGGGCCAGTGGCATGTTCATCATGGCTTGCGAAAATTCCGTCTGCTTGTCTCGCAGAATCCGCACCGTGCCTTCCACATCGCTCAGGCGAACGACGCGGACGGCCGCCGGGGCTACCGCGACCGTTCCGGGAGCAGCCGGACCGGACGCCTGCGTCTGGTTGGACGTCGGTGTCGACGCGGTATCGCTCGCGGCAGCCGTCATGGCATGGACGCTCAGCGTGGACAGCATAAAGCTGGCCGCCATTGCCAAGATTGCCCACCCTGTCATCTGCCTGGGCGAAAACATGGGGTGAATTTCCACAGCTGAAAAACCTGACTGCTGGCGATTGCATTCCTTCTGAAGCTTCAACATGGCGCACTCCTTGCCAACATTATTGGAACACGCCTTATATATTTTAGTTGCGGCATAATCAGGATTTTTTGCGCCGGATCAAAGGCTCTGGAACAAACGCTCCCTGGGCCAATTCGGTCTGGGCATGATGGATGTGGCAAATGGCAACGGCCAGCGCGTCGGAAGCGTCCGTGGGTTCCGGCGGCTCCGTCAGCTTCAACAGTCGTGCCACCATGAACTGGACCTGCTGTTTGTCCGCCCTGCCATAGCCGCAAACCGCGGACTTCACGGACAGTGGCGAATATTCCGCAATGACCAGCTTGCAGGTTGCCGCAGCCAGCAGGACGACACCGCGCACCTGGCCCAGCTTCAGCGCGGTTTGAGAATTGACGGCGTGAAAAACCTCTTCCACCGCGACCACTTCCGGCTGGTATTCTCCGATCAACTCCAGCAGGCGACTGAACACGATTGTCAGTCGATGCGGCAATCCATCGCGTTTGGAAAGATGGATCGCCCCGTGCGCAATGGACCGCAACTCGGCAGCCGGGTCTGTATCCACAAGCCCGTAGCCAGT
>JAJZIF010000092.1 GCA_021810735.1 Acidobacteriota bacterium | reverse complement strand
TTCCGATCTAGCGCCCAAGATGCCTTGCACCGGCTGAAAGACCTGATTGGAGAGGTCACCCAGACAATTCCGCATCGCTCCATCGCATCGGCTAACAATCTGGTGGTTTTCATTGAACGCACGGCGTCTTTGCCCGAACGACAGGTATCGCAGATCCAGCACATCACGAAATTTCATGATGGCGAGTTTATTTTTGGTGACGCAGTTGGCGGAAATGGAGTTTGTCAGACAGCCAAGCGATAAAACCCGTAGCACCCACAATGCACCAGACCATGGTCATGGTGTCAGTATTCCATCTGCATCCATCGTCTTCGACGCCAGCAGCAGCGCTGCGTGAACAACTCTATCGCACACCGGTCGCCCCAACGAACAGGGGTCCAGCCAACCGTGCAGCACCTGATTCCGAACGTTCCACCCAGCCCGATGCGTCAGGACGGCCCGCAGATAGTAGATGCACTGCTCTCCCAGTGTGTTGACTGTAGCTGGGTCGGTCAGCAAGCCGTCGAGCAACTTATAATCCATTGCTGGATCACCTTTTGACGGCTGAAGCGCGGAACGACCGGCGTTTTGAACAATACGTTGCACCGCCCGTTCTATCTGTGGCAGGAGAAATAGAATCGCCGCCGCATAGTCCCTTTGGAGCCAAGCCGCGAAACCGCGACGAAGAACTTCACGGCGATCCACGCTAAATGCACGCGAACCGACACAAAACCCCGCCAAGACCTCGGCCGTGATGCCCTTACGGCTCACTATTTCATCAAATTGAAATCCGAGAATCTGCCAATCAACCTGCAATGCGTTACAATAGCTGGTAACTACAATCTGCTCGCCGGCTTCTTTTGCCGATCCCGCCGAGGATGTTACTCGACCAGATTCGTCATTCGTCTGAACGGTGGCGATGTTGGCAACCAATAAGTGGGAGCCATCCGTAGTTGGTTGTGGCGGAACCCGCATCAGTACCCATCGCCGGATCGCTTCGGGCGTTTCTAAGGCGCAAATTTTCTCGATCTCTTTTCGTACTTCCATAATCGGTACCTTTATCGAAAATCCCCACTCTTGCATCATATCCGGGAGCGTTTTTAAGCGGACCAACATTCCGGCCGCGAGTTCATCCGCAAGTTTAGGAAAACCGTTGTCGTGAAGAACCTGGACGATAGGTTGCACGCATATTGCGACGTGCATTGGGTTGAGTTGATTGCATCCATTAAGCGCCGCTCGCTGCAATAACTTTGCTAAACAATCAACGTCGCCAAGACGGTTTTCACGCCGATAGTAATCGACGAGCCGTTTTGTATCTTGGCCGAGCATAATAAACGCTTCACCGATACCTGCGGAGATCGAATCAAGAGTCGCTTGAAATGAAGCCTCGACTCCTGCAAGTAACTTATCCTGAATTGTCGTCGGAACCTTCAGCTTGCCCGCTTGTTCCACCAAGAGCGCGTCAAAACACTGTGGCCAAAGGTTAACCTCCTTGACTTTATTGGACCAGCACTTTTCCGCCAGCGCGACCATCGCTTCGGCGACCTGAGCGGCCATGTCACGCTGTCCCAGTGAGAGAGCCAACCGCAACGCCCGCTTGAGTGGTGGCATGGCTTCGCTCCAAGCATTTGGTTCGCATTTCGCGGCTGTTTCCATGGCGGCTTGGATTTGAATTGTCCCCACATCAAGGCGGTTCACTTTCAAGCTCCTTGCTGCGGAAATCTGCAGTGTGATCGCCGCATATCGTTCACGTAATCGATAGTTCTGGGTAGCTTTTGCACGACTACACCAATAATCCACAAAGTCCTGCAACCCTTGTAAAAGCCCGGAACCCAGTGGGCACAGCACGCATAGTTCCCCTTGGGGCAATTCTGCGGCTTGAAACGCGATAAGTTCGGCTTGGACACTCACGGGAAGGGAACCAAAGGTTTCCAAACGTTTCACGCCGATAGCCTTGCGAAGGCGATCCGCCACATCCGGATACGTAACAGCACTGCAAGGTGAATCAAGCTGTTGCAATGCGTTCAGGACGATCTTTTCAATGTCACCCATGGCCGATAACTCCACGTATCCGCACTATATACATCACGTCTTTTCCCTGAGTTCTGTGCTATTGGCTTTAGATTGTTCATGGTCGCTTTACGCCTTTCATTTTGCTCCTGCCTTCCTCCATAACGAACATAACCGTTCACTATGGTGAAGTCAACTATAGCGAACGCTTCTTGTTGCTATAACCTATAGCCTCGTTAAAATGGTTAGGAGACGAAATGGTTCTGGTTTCATGGAATGTGCCAATGACCGTTGCTGAGAATATTCGTAAAATTCGGGAATCAAAAGAGTTATCGCTCGACGAGGTGGCGTCTCGAGCCAAAATCTCCAAGACATATCTTTGGGAGTTAGAGCGAGATACGGCCGGCGAAAAAAAGCCGTCCGCCGATGTCCTCCTTCGCGTTGCTACGGCGCTTTCAACGACGCTGGCAGAGCTTCTTTCGCTGGAAACGGTCACGGTGCAGGACAGGAAAGTTCAGCTTCCACCGGCACTGAAAGAATTTCAGGACCGCATGAAGGCACAAAAAGCGCCGCTTTCTGAGGACGATCTGCGTGACTTGGCGGTTATGAAATTTCGTGGTGGCCAGCCTCGTACGGCGGATGATTGGCAACAACTCTATTTGCTGCTGAAAAACTCGGTTGGGAGGCCCAAATCTTGATCCAATCAAGCCGTTCAACCGGGGACCTCATCAAGGAATTGCTTCGTGCAACGGGAGCCACTGACCCACCCGCTGCGATCCGCCAGAAGGCGCGCGAGCTTATCCAGACCTACGTCTCATCGTTTGGCGAACCGACCATGCCACTCAATATGGATGCCCTGGCCAGTCTCCGCGGCATCCATCGCAGCAGTGAAATGCCTCTTCACAGTCCGGATGCAGAACTCGTGCCCAATAGCACCGGTGGCTTGACAATGCGTGTCAACCCTGACCGCCCCGAAACCCGGCAGCGTTTTAGTGTGGCGCATGAAATCAGCCACACATTTTTTCCTGACTACACCACCAAGCCTTGGTGTCGCACTGACGCCAGATATCGAGATCGCACGAATCCGGACGAATACATTGAAATGCTGTGTGATATCGGTGCCGCCGAACTGATATTTCCGGAACCGTGGTTTTCGAAAAACGCTGCTGCGGTCACCGATGCCAATGGATTACTACGCCTTGCGGCGACGTACCAAGCCTCCCGGGAAGCAGTGATGCGTCGATACGCCGAAAAATCACCCACATCAGTCGCAGCGGTCTTTTTTGCCTGGAAGCTTAAACCCACCCAAGAATCGAGGATCGGGCGAAAGGATCAAGGCAATTTCTTTGGCGTAACGCCAGAGCAGGAAGTATGTGATGCCCTTCGCTTGAGAATCGAGTACGCCATCATAAGCGAGGCATTCAAAGCAGATGGCCATTTTCTTCCGAAAGATAAATCGGTTGAAAACGACGGCCCGATCTACCACGCCGCATCAACAGCCTCACCAGCCGAAGACGAGTGTTTTCTCGATTTAGGTCAAGCCGCAGGCATCTACCGGGTGTGGACAATTCCGTTGTGGACAGCAGAGGAAGAAACTGGCGCTAATGGTGAGACCTCCGTTGCCGCAATTCTTTGGCCAAAGTCAGTTCAAAAGCCGCGGCATCGCAGATCGGACGCTGGTACACCATCGCTATGGGGAAAGGTGTAAAGGAGCTACCTAAAATGGCAGATATTTTCATCAGCTACGCACGCGAGGATGCCAACGTCGCACAAGCGTTTTACCACCGTTTGGCCGCAGCAGGGTTGAGTGTCTTTCTCGATACCGTCAGCTTGGCCCCCGGCGCTCCGTGGTCACAAAAAATTCGCGAAGAACTTAAGACGGCACGCACGGTTCTCGTTCTCGCAAGTCACAAGGCTATACACTCCGCCATGGTGAACCAGGAATCAGGAGCAGCGGCCCTCAATGGCAAAAAAGTTATACCGGTGTTATGGGACATGGATCCCGCGCAGCTTTCTGGTTGGCTCCGCGAATACCAGGCCCTCGACTTACGAGGACAAGATGCCCGCCACATACATACGCGCGTGGAAACCTTTGTTCAGCAATTGGTACTTGAAAAACAAAAGCTTGAAGTAATTGTAGCCGTAGGCTTGGTTGGGCTGGCTGCAATCGCAATATTTGCGAAATAATGATGACTCGGCGGTTTACGGAATTGAATCAATGGCGACACTTGAACAAATCACCCGTGGTGCGGCAGTCAAAGGCATTCTGCCGGATGGCATTGTCACGATCAGCGACGTGCGCTGGATCGGCGCCGTCGCCATTGAGGTGACCTACAAAGACGCCGGCGGGCGGCTCGGCGGCGAATTGCTGTATCGCGACCGCGAGCCGACGCTTGATATCGTCGAAGCCGGCCGACCATGGAGTTTTGACGGCGACAGTGCGCTGTTCCGTTTGCTCTCCGAAGCCAACCGTATCCGGCTGGCGTATCTATTTGACCCGTTGTTGGCTGTTCATACATCACTTGTCGAGCCATTGCCCCACCAGATCACGGCGGTTTACAGCGAGATGCTTTCCCGCCAACCGCTGCGTTTTCTTCTGGCGGATGACCCGGGCGCCGGCAAGACGATTATGACGGGCCTGTTGATTAAGGAACTCCACGCCCGCGGCGACTTACAGCGCTGCTTGATCGTCTGCCCCGGCAATCTCGTAGAGCAATGGCAGGATGAACTCGACCGCCGTTTCCAACTGCCGTTCGAGATCATGACCAACGATGGGCTTCAATCAGCCCGCACCGGGAATTGGTTTAGCGAAACTCCGCTGGCCATCTGCCGGCTGGACAAGCTCAGCCGCGATGAAGATACCCAGGCCAAGCTGCAACAGACGGATTGGGACCTGATCGTCTGTGATGAAGCGCATAAGCTCAGTGCCACGTACGATGGCAACGAAATCAAATACACCAAACGTTACCGGCTCGGCCAATTACTCTCCGCACTTACGCGGCATTTCCTGCTTTTGACCGCCACGCCGCACAACGGGAAGGAAGCCGACTTCCAGTTGTTCATGGCCTTGCTCGACGGCGACCGGTTCGAGGGGAAATTCCGCGACGGCGTTCACGTCACTGATACCGCGGACATGATGCGCCGTCTGGTCAAAGAACAATTGCTTAAATTCGACGGAACACCCCTGTTCCCGGAGCGGCGGGCGTACACGGTGAATTATTCGCTATCCGATGCGGAAGCCGAGCTTTACAAGCTGGTTACCGATTATGTCCGGGAGGAATTCAATCGGGCCGAGGCGCTGGAAAACGAGGGCCGCAAGGGAACCGTCGGCTTTGCTTTGACAATCCTTCAGCGCCGGCTGGCATCGTCTCCGGAGGCGATCCTTCAATCTCTGCGCCGCCGCCGCGAGCGCCTTGAAAAACGCCTGCGCGAAGAAGAGCTTCTCAAACGCGGCGCTCAAATCGACATGACGGCGGAGCTGCCCGCAATGACCAACGACGACCTTGCGGACCTTGATGATGCTCCCGACCGCGAGATCGAGGAAACCGAGGAGCGTGTCGTTGACCAGGCCTCCGCCGCCCGGACCATCGCGGAACTGCGGACCGAGATCGCCTTGTTACAGGATTTAGAGCGCACAGCGCTTCGCGTGCGTCAGTCCGGCACCGACCGCAAATGGGATGAGCTCTCGCGGATTCTTCAGGATAATTCCGAAATGTTCGACGCCCACGGTCATCGCCGCAAGCTCGTCATCTTCACTGAGCACCGCGACACGCTGAATTACCTGTCGGAAAAGATCAGAGCACTACTGGGCCGACCGGAGGCTGTTGTCGTTATTCATGGCGGTATTGGGCGCGAGGATCGACGCAAAGCCCAGGAATCCTTTACCCAGGATAAAGAGGTCGAAATCCTGGTTGCGACCGACGCCGCCGGCGAAGGCATCAACCTGCAACGGGCGCACCTGATGGTCAATTACGACCTGCCGTGGAACCCCAATCGGCTTGAGCAACGTTTCGGCCGCATTCACCGCATCGGGCAGACCGAAGTTTGTCACCTGTGGAACCTCGTCGCCAAGGACACACGGGAGGGCGAGGTCTATTTTCGGCTATTGGAAAAGATCGCTGAAGAGCGTGACGCGCTTGGCGGGCAGGTCTTTGACGTACTGGGGCAGTTGACCTTTGAGGACCGACCGCTTCGCGAGCTTCTGCTTGAAGCGATACGCTACGGCGACCAGCCAGTGGTGAAAGCACGTTTATTCCAAGTTGTCGAAAAGGCTTTGGACCGGCAGCGCCTGCGTGAACTTATTGAAAGCCGCGCCCTGGCGCACGACGCCATGGATGTAACCAAGGTCCGGCAAATTCGCCAAGATATGCAGCGGGCCGAGGCGCGGCGTTTGCAGCCGCATTTCATCGCCTCATTCTTTATCGAGGCGTTTACGCTGCTTGGCGGGACAATTCACGAACGGGAAACAAAGCGGTACGAGATCAAACATGTCCCCGCTCTCATCCGTAACCGTGATCGCCAGATCGGACGCGGTGATTCCGTATTGCCGCGCTATGAACGCATCACGTTCGAGAAGGACCTTATCAGCATTCCCGGCAAACCGCTCGCCGCGTTTGTGTGCCCGGGCCACCCTTTATTGGATGCAACGCTCGACCTGATCATCGAGCGTTACCGCGATCTGCTCAAACGCGGCGCGATCCTCATCGATGACACCGACGACGGCCAACAGTCGCGGGCCTTGCTCTACCTGGAGCACGCCATTCAGGACGCCCGCACCGACCGCGCCGGCAACCGGCGCGTCGTGTCGAAGCGGATGCAGTTTGTTGAGATTGACGGGGAAGGAAACGCTCTGAACGCCGGGCCTGCCCCGTACCTCGACTATCGCCCGCCGACGGCGGACGAAGTGAAGACCCTCCAGGACATGACGATGCCTGAGTGGATTCGCGGCGATCTTGAATCCAAGGCGATGGAACACGCCGCGATTCACCTGGTGCCGCAGCATCTTGACGAATTGCGCCGCCGGAAGGAAGAACTGCTGGACAAAACCAAGGCCGCTGTTCAGGACCGACTCACCAAAGAGATTAACTATTGGGATCACCGAGCTACACAACTGGCGGATCAGGAACGTGCCGGCAAGGTCAACGCCCGGCTGAATTCCGGCCTTGCCCGACAGCGTGCCAACGAGTTGGAGGCCCGGATGCGCAAACGCCTCACCGAGTTGGAACAGCAGCGCAAGCTTGCTCCGCTTCCGCCGGTGGTACTCGGCGGCGCGATGATCGTGCCCGCAGGGCTGCTAAGGAAACTTGGGGGTTGGGCTTCCAGCCCGACAGAGGTCGGCCAAGATGGCCGACCCCCGCAGTCTATCGAAACCGAGCATTCAGAGCGGCTCGCCATGGACGCAATCATGGCCACGGAGCGCCGACTTGGATTTGTCCCAAAGGACGTAAGCGCGCAGAACCTTGGTTACGACATCGAATCGGCCATACCAGGAACCGGCCTGCTGCGGTTCCTGGAAGCCAAGGGTCGCGTGAACGGCGCCAAGACCGTCACTCTCACCAAGAACGAAATTCTCACCGGCCTCAACAAGCCCGACGAATTCATTCTCGCCATCGCCCTGATTGATGAAGACAAGACCGACGTGCGATATGTCCGCAAACCGTTTGAGAAAGAGCCGGATTTCAAAGCCACAAGCGTCAATTACGACTTGGCCGCACTGCTGGCCCAGGCGAAGGAGCCGGCATGACTGTATCGAACCAGCAACTTCAGGAATGGTTGAATGCCGGTGAGAACGAGCACCTGGAATTCAAGGAGGCCAAAAACAATTTTCATTTTGAGAAGCTCGTAAAATACTGCGCCGCTCTGGCCAACGAAGGAGGTGGGGCTATGGTTCTGGGCGTCACCGACACGCGCCCTCGCCAAGTGGTGGGTAGCCGGGCGTTTACCGACTTGGAGCGAACCAAGGCTGGGCTGATTGAAAAGCTCCGCCTGCGGATTGAGGCTGACGAAATCATACATTCGAACGGCCGTGTATTGGTGTTTACCGCTCCATCCCGACCTATCGGCATGCCGATCGCCGTTGAAGGAGCCTACTGGATGCGCGCCGGTGAAGACCTGGCGCCAATGACGCCCGACATGCTGCAGCGCATCTTTGATGAGGCTGGCCCCGATTTCTCCGCCGAAATTTGCCCCAAAGCCACACTCACCGACCTTAATCCGGACGCCATAGAAGTGTTCCGCAAACGCTGGATCAGGCGGTCGAAGAATGAAGCCTTGTCCCGGTTACCCGCCGACCAGTTTTTGGCCGATGCCGAACTGATTGATCACCGCGGCATCACTTACGCGGCCTTGGCGTTGATGGGCAAGGGGGCATCTCTGGGGCGATTTTTGCCGCAGGCCGAAGTGATCTTCGAGTACCGCTCCTCCGAAGCCGCGGGCCCAGCCAGCCAACGCTTGGCGTTCCGTGAGGGGTTTCTGCTTTTTTATGAGAACCTGTGGGAAACAATCAATCTGCGCAATGATGTGCAGCATTTTCAAGATGGCCTGTTCATGATGGACGTCCCCACGTTCGCCGAAGGCTCTGTGCGAGAGGCTATTCTTAACGCCGTGAGCCACCGCGATTACCGTTTGAGCGGCTCAGTTTTCATCCGCCAATACCAGCGTCGCATCGAAATAGTCAGTCCGGGTGGCTTTCCGGCGGGGATTACCCCGCAAAACATCCTCTACCGCCAGTCGCCGCGCAACCGCCGCATTGCCGAGGTGTTTGAGAAATGCGATTTGGTGGAGCGATCCGGCCAGGGAGCCAACCGGATGTTCGAGGAAAGCATCAAGCAGAGCAAACCCCTGCCGGATTTTACGCACACCGACGATTACCAGGTAGCCTTAACGCTGCACGGCGAGATTCAAGACCCGGCATTCCTCAGATTTTTGGAAAGAGTAGGCGAAGAGCGGGTGCGGTCTTTTGCTACCGAGGATCTTCTCGTCCTCGATTTGGTGCACCGCGAACAACCGGTGCCACCTGAACTTCAGACCCGACTGCACCAATTGCTGGATCAAGGCACAATTGAATCACTCGGTCGAGGCCGAGGGACGCGATACCTGCTTCCGCGCCAGTTCTACCGCCTTACTGGTAAACGAGGCGTCTACACTCGCAAGCGCGGTCTGGATCGGGGAACGAACAAGGAACTGCTTTTGAAGCATATTCAGGGCAACCATCCGGATGGTGCGCGGTTCGACGAGCTCCAGCAGGTTCTGCCCGCGCTCTCGCGTAGCCAAATCCAAAAATTGCTCAAGGAATTGAAAGCCGAAGGCCGGGTTCGCAATGAGGGACGCACCAAAGGGACTCGCTGGTATGCCAGCCCGATATTTCCGACGGAGAAGGTGCAATCATAATGGACGCTCTAACTAATGCTAATAGCGTAACTTATGCAGGATCGGAATTGCGCCGGAATTGCGCCGGTGCAATTCCGGCGCAATTCCAATGGCTGAATAAAATACTATGGAGTCGCCAGTGACCGCCTACCGCAAAAAGCTCATCGAAGTCGCCTTGCCGCTGGAGGCGATCAATCGCGAATCGGCGCGCGAAAAATCCATCCGGCATGGGCATCCGTCCACACTGCATCTTTGGTGGGCGCGGCGGCCGTTGGCGGCTTGCCGGGCGGTGCTGTTTGCTTCGCTGGTGGATGATCCGGATTCTGATCCGTCGTTTCGTAAAGCTGATGGAACAGTCGATGAAGACCGCGCCGGTGTGCGCCGCGCCGAGCTTTTCAGCCTGATCGAGGAACTGGTCAGATGGGAAAATTCCAATAACGAAAAAGTGCTCAATCAAGCCCGTGCCGAAATTGCCGCTTGCATCGCCTCGCGCAAAATATACGACACCAAGGAATGGTCCAGACACCAGACCATTTGCCGTGAAAAATCCTGGAATTATGTTTGCCGTTTGGCCAAGTCGGAAAATGTCAACCAATTTCTCATCGAACACGCCCCGCCGGGCCTGTGACAGTTTCTGCAAAAGTGGCGTAATCAGCAAAAAAACGCCACTTTTTGCTTTGCAGAGCACTTTTTTTGTGATTTTTATGCCCCATAAA
>JAJZIF010000091.1 GCA_021810735.1 Acidobacteriota bacterium | reverse complement strand
GGGCGCTGGGAGAGTGGCGAGAGGGTAGTAAACGCAGGCGAAAGGGGCGAGCAGCGCGGGAATAGGCCAGACGAACCACTCGGCCGCGGGGCCGAAGCGGAGGACGATGGCGATGGATGCGACTCCTAGGGCCATGCCGTTGAGGAAGAGGATGAAAACGAATGGAAGGAGCATGGCTCCGTAGGCGGCGAAGTTGAGGCCGAAGGCGGCGGTGGCGACGACGATCATGACGGCAAGGCCAACCAGGCTGGTAGCGAGACTGGTGGTGAGGAGTCCGGCAATGTACTCGGGCATGGTGATGGGGGTGGCGAAGATGTTGAGGAAGTTGCGCGACCAGACATCTTCAAAGAATGCGGTGGTGACGCCCTGCATGACGCGGGTCATGAAATCCCAGAAGAGAACAGCCCCGAGGAGGGCGGGGACAAATTGGTAATGGGTGTGGGTGAGGGAGCCGAGGAACCTGGTCATGAATCCCCAGAGGACCATGTCGATAGTGACCCACGCGAAGAGGGGAACAATGCGGGCAGCGCTGCCGCGGTAGAGATAGAACTGCCGGAGGGGGATGGCGGCGACGCGGGAGAGGTTCATGACTGGAACGCTCCGAGGTGGAGGGGCTCGCGGGCGACGCTGATGAAGAGCTGTTCGAGCGTGGATTTGCCGTACTGGGCCGGTAGGGTGCGCGGGTCGCCGGAAAGGATGATCTCCCCCTGGGAGAGAAACATTACGCGGGAGCAGACCTCTTCGACTTCGTACATATTGTGGGAGGTCCAGAGGACGCCGGTGTGGGTGCGTGCGGCAAAGGCGCGGATGGTGGAGCGTATGTCGCGTGCGCTGGCGGGATCGATGGAAGCCGTGGGCTCATCAAGCAAGAGTATGCGCGGCTGGTTGAGCATGGCCTTGGCGAGGCCGACCCTGGTTTGCTCGCCGGAAGAAAGAATGCCGCATTTGGTGTTGCGAAATTTGTGGAGGTCGAAGGCGTCGAGGACAGCCCGGAGGCGGGCGGGAAAATCGTGTACGCCATAGAGGAGCGCGAAAACGCGAAGGTTCTCGTATACGGTGAGATTGCCGGGGAGCGGAGCGTAAACGGCGGCGAAGTTGGTGGAGGAAAGAGCCCGGGAACGCTGGCGGAGAAGATTGAAGGAATCAATGTGAATGGAGCCGGCAGTGGGTTCGAGTACGCCGAGGATCATGCTGATGGTGGTGGTCTTTCCGGCGCCGTTGACGCCCAGCAGACCTACGATTTCTCCGGGGCAAACGTGGAAAGAGATGCCCTTGACGGCCTCGACGGGACCGTAGTGCTTGCGGAGATTTTCTACGCGAAGGACTGGATCATGCAGGGCTGGCGCGGGTTCGGCTTGCATAGTGGTTCGGATGCAATCATACGGCTTGCCGGCGCGGAGATGCCTTCGATTGCAGAGCGTGCCCATGTAGCTTGCAACGGCAGCGTGAGGCAACGGTGCAACTTTCTCGCCTTGGCAATGATCAGGCGAGATGGGCAACACTCAACTACGCCGGTTGGCGCGAATTATCGAGGGAACCGTAGCGAGGATAGCTTTGGGCGAACCCTCCGCCATGAGCTTCAGTATTGCCGTTGATCGTGGCACACGATCGGTATGCGACCAAAGGCCTGGAGTTCTTATGAGCTGTATCCATGGCGAGCGTGCTGAGGTGTAAAGGGCAGGTCATCCGCACCGTGTGGTTCCGGGGTTGAGGGCTTTGGATTTCGGTATTCCATGAGGAGCTCAGTATATAATTAATATCGAATATTCTTAAATGCAGGTATATTTATTTGCCGGACTCCTTACGTCGATTCAAGGCTGATATTTTTCAAGCACTTGCCCATCCAACCCGCATCTCGGTGATGGAACTCCTGGAGGGTGGAGAGCTCTCTGCCGGCGAGCTGATCGAAAAGCTCGGCATTGAGCAGGCCAACGCCTCGCAGCATCTGTCCGTGCTGCGCTCCAAGCAGCTTGTGGTGAACCGCAAGGCAGGGAATCAGGTTTTCTATTCGGTGCGCGACCCGATCCTTTTCGAGGTTCTTGCCCTCATGCGCCGTTATTTTCAAAATCACCTGAGAGAAGCTACGGAAATGCTGGAGGAGATCGACAAGTCTACCGAGGAGACCAAGGCATGAGCAGGCTTGCCGAGGACCGGCAGGAAATTGCAAGCGGCTATGCGGCTCGTCATGACTCTTTCGCCCCGCAGACCGCTCGCCGGGTCCCTGCGGCACAGAGTCCTCTCGCAGCATTCCCTAACCCGATGAGGCCAGCCGAAGACTTGTGATGCCTATGCCGCCGTTCACATTCCATGCAGCATTACTCTTTCCCGCGCATTTTCTCCCCCTGCTGCTGGACATAGTGGCCGGCTGGATCATTCTTGGTCTTCTGGGGCTGTTCCGTCCGCGAAGCCTTCGTCTGACCGCGCATCTGTTGTTCCCGCTCGGAGCTGCGGCGTGCCTTGGAGTCGCAATCCTCTCCGGTGTGTTCCTGGCAACCGGTCACGCGCCGGAACTTATGGTTCTTCCTTTGGGGCTACCGAATCTACCGTTTCATCTTCGCCTGGATGCGCTGTCCGCTTTCTTTCTGCTGTTACTCGGCGTTTCGGGGGCGGGTATCTCCATCTTTGCCGCGGGCTATTTTCGATCAGGCGAGGGCACGGCGCCGGCGCTGTTGTGCCTGCAGTACCACGTGTTTCTGGCCAGCATGGCTGTTGTGGTTCTGGCCAACGATGCGTACCTCTTCATGGTGGCGTGGGAGACCATGGCGCTGACGTCCTACTTCCTGGTCACCTCTCAGCATCGGATACCGGAGATTCGTCGCGCCGGCTTCCTCTATTTATTGATGGCGCATCTTGGAGCTCTCTGCATTCTGCTCTGTTTCGGGGTGATGCAGGGCGGGAGCTGGCAGTTCACCTTCGATGCCATGCGCCAGGCTTCGCTGACGCCGTTCTGGGCAACGATCGCGTTTCTGCTGGCGCTGCTTGGCTTTGGCGCAAAAGCCGGACTGGTCCCTATGCATGCGTGGCTACCCGAAGCGCATCCCGCGGCGCCTTCGCCTGTATCGGCGATGATGAGCGGCATCATGCTCGAGATTGCCATCTACGGGCTTGTGCGGATCAGCTTCGACCTGTTGCACGTCCAGTACTGGCAATGGGGAGTGATCGTTCTGATCGTCGGACTCTTCTCCGCGCTTTTCGGCGCGATCTTTGCGGCGGTGCAGACCGATATGAAGCGGCTGCTGGCCTACTCCTCGATTGAGAATGTCGGCATCATTGCTACCGCCATCGGTCTGGCCATTCTGTTTGAGGCGAGCCATTTGCCGCTGTTTGCCGCGTTGGCGCTGTGCGCGGCTCTCATCCACGCGCTCAACCACTCGTTATTCAAGAGCCTGCTCTTTCTTGCCACGGGCTGCGTCCTCCACGCCACGCGGCAACGCAGCCTTGGGAAACTCGGCGGGCTGATCCGCCGCATGCCGTGGGTGGCGGCCCTGGCGTTGATCGGCACGCTGGCGATTGCCGGCTTGCCGCCGCTCAATGGCTTTGTGTCGGAATGGCTGCTGCTGCAATCGTTCCTGTTTACTCCGCGGATCCCACACGCTTTTCTGAACATGCTCATTCCGCTGGGCGCGGCGGCCCTGGCGTTGATTGTCGCGCTGGCGGCTTACGTGATGGTGAAGTTCTACGGCATCATCTTTCTGGGTCAACACCGCGAAGCTTCGCTCGTTCACGCGCACGATGCCAACTGGCTGGAGCGGCTGGGGCTCGGATGGCTCGCGCTTGGCTGCATTCTGATAGGTGTTTTCCCCCAGCTGGCCATCCGTGCAGCGGACAGTGTGACCGGACCGATGCTGGGCGCGACGGTAGACTCGCAGTCCTCGCTATGGAGGATAGCCCCCATAGCGCCTGAGCAGGCTTCCTACAGCGGCTCCATTTTTCTTCTCGGGATTCTCGCGGTGATTGGTATCAGCTTTCTCGCCGTCAGGATTCTGGCGCATGGGCGCATACGCAGGACTCCTGCCTGGGACTGTGGCTACCCCTGGCAAACACCCCGCATGCAGGACACAGCGGAGGGTTTTGGCCAGCCTATCCGGCACATGTTTGGAGCCATCCTGCACCTGGAGTTGCAGCTTCCCTCGCCGACAGACGATCCACCACGCTATCGGGTGCATATTGAAGATCGCTTCTGGCGGACGCTCTACGAACCCGTGGCGCGCGCGGTGCGGCGGACGGCCGACGCCATCGCCGTGTTGCAGAGCGGGCGGCTCTCCATCTACCTGCTCTACAGCTTTCTAACCATTCTGGTTCTCCTGGTGTTTGTCCTATGAGAGAAATCACGCTTGCGCGGCAACTTGGAGAAGTGGCACTGGCGATTGCGATTGCGCCTCTCTTCACGGGATGGATTGCGCAGTGCCGCGCCTGGATGCAGAACCGCTCGGCGCCTCCTCTTTTGCAGCCTTATCGCATGCTGCGCAAGCTGTTCCAGAAGGATGTCGCGCTTGCGACGGAGGCATCGCCGTTGTTTCGGGCGACACCCTATGTGCTGTTCGGAACCATGGTGCTGGCGGCGGCGATCATTCCTTCCCTGGCAACCGATTTGCCCTTTGCGCAGGCTGCCGACGCCATTGCCCTGATTGGCCTTTTCGCCACGGCGAGAGTCTTCCAGTCGCTGGCGGCGATGGACATCGGTACGGCCTTTGGCACCATGGGTGCGCGCCGGGAAATGATGGTCGGCTTTCTTGCGGAACCGGCGCTGCTGATGGTGATGTTCAATGCGTTTCTGCTTTATGGCAGCACAGCCTTGCCGAGTCTCGTCGATGGCTACGCGGCGCATCCCGCGCTGATCGACCCGAGCGTCATCTTTGCCGCCATCGCATTCCTGATGGTGCTGCTTGCCGAAAACGCCCGCATTCCCATCGACAACCCGGCGACCCACCTGGAACTGACCATGATCCACGAAGCAATGCTGCTGGAATACTCCGCGCGGCATCTCGCTCTGATGGAATGGGCGTCCAGCCTGAAGCTCTTCAACTACGCATGCGTTGGTTTCGCGTTGTTTTTTCCGTGGGGCATCGCCACACACGGAGTGGACGGCACGGGCACACTGCTGCTTGCGATCGTTGCGCTCCTGGGGAAACTGGCTGTTGCCGGAGCCGTTCTTGCATTGATTGAGTCCATTTCCGCCAAGCTGCGGCTCTTCCGCGCGCCGGAATATCTGGCGATTGCGTTCCTGCTCGCCGTGCTGGGCCTGCTTGTCCACTTGTTGCTGGGAGCCAACACGCATGCTTAAGTCCCATCTGATCGCGCAGCTTGTGAACCTGCTCGCCGCCGGTCTGCTTCTGATTTCCTTCGCGATGCTGTCCCGGCGGCGAACGCAGCGGCTGATCCTGCTCTATGCCTGGCAGGGCGCCATCCTCTGCCTGTCCACTTGTCTCGTTGCTTACGATGCGGGACTCACGGAGCTTTATTACTCGGCGGCGCTGACGCTCATCCTCAAAGTTATCGGGCTCCCGTGGATTCTGCACCGGCTGATTGAAAGACTTGGAGCGCAATGGGATCGCGAACCCGTCGTGAACATCCCCCTCACCATGCTGATCGGGCTGGTGCTGGTGATCTTTGCCTTTGGCCTGGCGCAACCGATCAGCGAGATGGCCACCACGATCACGCGAAACACGCTGGGCATCGCCCTTGCGGTTATTTTGCTTTCGTTTCTCATGATGATCACCCGCCGCAAGGCAGTCACGCAGGTCATCGGATTTCTGGCTATGGAAAACGGCCTCTTTTTTGCCGCTACCAGCGCGACCTATGGCATGCCCATGGTGATTGAACTGGGAATCGCGCTCGATGTACTCGTCGGCGTCTTCATTCTCGGAATTTTCTTTTTCCAGATCCGCGAGCAGTTCGACAGCCTCGACCTGCATCACCTCGAAGCGCTGAAGGAGGACTGACGTGGAAGTATTTCTGGTACTCGGCCTGCCGCTGCTTGGCGCACTTCTGCTTGCCATGCTGGGAGCGCGCCGGTTTGCGGCAGAGCTGAACGTGGGCATCAGTTTTGCGACGCTGATGGCCGCCGCAGTGCTGGTGCTGCGTGTGATTCGGCACGGCTCGCTGCTGGTCTGGCACGATCAGTTCTTCGTCGACTCGTTCAATGTGTTCCTCGTGGCTCTGACAGCCTTTGTCGGTCTCACGACTTCGCTCTTTTCGCGGCCTTACATGCGCATCGAGGAAGCTCATGGCCGGCTGACTCCCCATCGCCTGCGGCTCTACCACAGCATGTACCAGCTCTTTATGGGAGCGATGCTGCTGGCGTTGCTGACCAACAACATGGGCATCCTGTGGGTGGCGATGGAGGCTGCCACGCTCTCCACCGTGCTGCTGGTTTCGCTCTACCGCACCAAGGCGAGCCTCGAAGCAGCCTGGAAGTACTTCATCCTCTGCGGCGTCGGCATTGCGCTCGCTCTCTTCGGCACCATGCTGCTCTATTTTGCCGCCCAGCAGACGCTGGGCCGCGAAGGCATGACTGCTCTGCTGTGGACGCACCTCAATGCGGTGAAGACACATCTGGAGCCACAGGTGATGGGCCTGGCTTTCGTCTTTCTCCTGGTGGGGTATGGAACCAAGGTCGGTCTTGTTCCCCTGCACAGCTGGCTGCCCGATGCGCATGCTGAAGGTCCAACGCCGGTCTCGGCGGTGCTTTCAGGTCTGCTGTTGAATGTGGCGCTGTATGCGGTCATCCGCTGCAAGATTCTCGCCGAAGGGTCCATCGGCGTTGCACTGCCGGGCCGGATGCTGATGGGCTTCGGGCTGTTGACCGCGGTGATTGGAGCCTTCCTGCTCTGGAGGCAACGCGACATCAAGCGCCTCTTCGGTTATTCGTCGATCGAGCACATGGGCATCATCACCTTTGCCTTTGGACTCGGCGGACCTATTGCCAATTTCGCCGCCCTGCTGCACATGACACTTCACTCCCTCACCAAGTCATCCATCTTCTTCACCGCTGGACATGCTTCGCAGACCGCGGGCACTCAGCACATGGATGATATCCGCGGACTTGTCAGTATCAGCCCCACGATTGGCTGGGGGCTGATCCTCGGGTCGATTGCGATTCTCGGCATGCCGCCCTTCGGCATCTTCGCCAGCGAATTTCTCATCCTTACGACGGCGATGCGGCATCATCCCTGGGCGACTCCGTTTCTGCTGCTGGCCTTTGGCGTCGCTTTCGCCGGGATCTTCAGCAAGGTGCAACCGATGGTCTTTGGGGAAAGCGATTCGCGGCGATTGCCGCACTCGCCGGCGTTAACGCCTGTCTTTGTTCATCTTGCGCTGGTGCTCATCTTGGGCGTGTACATCCCACCCGCTCTGGCTGCGTGGTACAGCTCCGCCGCACATTTGATTGGAGGGTAACGATGGAAACAGATTTTGCGAAAGATCAGCAGTTGCCGATACCGTCCAATATTCAGAGCTACCTCCTGCGCGTGGACCGCGAGGGATGGCTCCGGACCGCGCAGGCGCTGCACAACGCCGACGCGAAGTTCCTGACGCTTTGGGGTGCAGACGACCGGGATCGAGATGCCTATTTCCGGGTATATGCGGCGTGGCTCCTGCCACAGAGCATATTGGTGTTGGAACACTCAATCGAGGACGTGAGGAATCCGAGCTATCCGGGACTCTCTACGATTTTTCCCGCCGCGTTGCGAATGGAGCGCGCCGCATACGATCTGCTCGGCATCTCCGCTGAAGAGGCCGACGCCCGCGCCTGGCTGCGGCACGGCGGATGGCCAGGGAATCTATTTCCACTCCGCCGGGAAATTAGCGCCAGTCAGTCCTATCCCCTCGATCCGGAGCCGTATCCGTTTGTCATGGTCGAGGGGGATGGAGTGCATGAGATCGCCGTGGGTCCGGTGCATGCCGGCATGATTGAACCGGGCCACTTTCGCTTCTCGGTTGTGGGAGAAAAGGTGCTGCGTCTCGAAGAGCGTCTGGGCTACACGCATAAGGGCGTCGCCAAACGATTTGAGTCGCTGTCGCAACAGGAGGGACATCGGCTGGCGGCGCGTTTGTCAGGAGATTCGGCAGTAGCGTTTTCCTGGGCGTATTGCGCGGCGCTCGAATCCATCACGTATACGTCCTGTCCGCCGCGCGCCGTAGCGCTGCGTGCCCTGGCGCTTGAACACGAACGGATTGCCAACCATCTTGGAGATCTGGGAGCACTGGGCAACGATGCCGGATTCGCGTTTGGCCTCACGCAATTCTCACGCTTCAAAGAGAATCTGCTTCGCGCCAACACACTTACCTTCGGCGCGCGCTATTTGATGGATTACATCGTCCCCGGGGGCGTAGCCGGCGATTTGCCTGAGGGCGGTGGTGATCTGTTACTGACGCAGTATGAAACGCTGGAAGAGGGCGTCGCCACCCTGCGCTCCATTTATGCCGAACACGCGGGATTGCAAGATCGCTTTCGCGAAACCGGGCGTCTTGAGCACAGACTGGCAAGGCAGTTCGGCGCACTGGGGCTGGCAGCTCGGGCCTCCGGTATTGCCTGCGACTTGCGCGTGGATCATCCGTGGTCGCCTTATGACGGGCTTGTTCCCAACCTTGTAACGCAGCCGTATGGAGATGTTGCGGCGCGGGTCCATGTTCGCTTTGATGAGGTTATGGAGTCGTTGCGGCTGTGCCGCATCCTGCTGGAGGGTCTTCCTGCAGGTCCGCTGCAGAACACGCCGACCGTTGCTTCCGGAGGCTGTCTTGGCATCGGACTAATCGAGGGCTGGCGCGGGCCAGTCATGGTGGTTCTGGAAACAGCTGCTGGCGGCGGCATCCGTCGTTGTCATGCGCACGATCCGTCGTGGCAGAACTGGCCGCTACTGGAGTTCGCCATCCTTGGGGATATCGTGCCGGACTTTCCGCTGATCAACAAATCCTTCAACCTGTCCTACAGCGGACAAGACGGGTGATCGCCTGATGTTTGACGTCATTTCACTCATGCTGCGTACCGGCATTCTGACCGAGAGGCTTCCTGCTCGTTCTCCGGAGTCTCCCCCGCTTGAAAGCGTGCAGGAAGACATTCGCCGAATTCTTGGCCGCGCTCTTTGCATTCGTCATGTGGATGCCGGCTCCTGTAACGGTTGTGAACTGGAACTTCAGGCGCTGAGTAACCCCTATTACAACCTCGAAGGCGCCGGAATCAAATTTGTCGCGAGCCCGCGTCATGCCGACGTGTTGCTGGTCACGGGTCCGGTTTCGGTCAACATGGAAGAAGCGCTGAAGCGTACCTATGGCGCAATCCCCGATCCAAAAGTGGTCATTGCTGTCGGCGACTGCGGAGCTTGCGGCGGCATCTTTGGAAAGAGCTACGCCAGCCGTGGCAGCGTAGCGGATGTCATTCCCGTGCATCGCGTCATCCCGGGCTGCCCGCCCGAGCCCGCGAAGATTTTAGCCGGTATTCTCGACGCCGTTGTTTCCGCCCAGGGTCAAGCATCAAAGCGGGATAAGGCAAAGCGTTCCTAGCGCAACTACGACTCTGTCTCCTCCGTTGCTGCTACTCTGCCTGCGCGCCCTCGGGTGCGCGCACAACAGCCTACGGTTCATGACTCGAAACCGTGCGCCATTGCGACTGTCAACCAGCAGGGTCAGAATATGACCGACGTGCTTCTGGAGTTTATCGAGAACTACCTCGTCAAGCACTCTCCGAAACCGAAGGGACGGCGCAAGTGAAGCGCGCCGTCCTATATATGAGGGTCTCGACGGTGGACCAGCACCCCGAGATGCAGTTGCCGGCTCTCTCACTTGGTCACGTCGAGATAAACACTTGTCGTATGCGACGATGAACCGCTGGTTGCCGTCACTGTTACCACTGATGCTCCAGCTGCTGTGTACGGCGGCGTCGACCCACAGCCGACTGCGCCGGAGATCACGGCTGCTGCGACCAGCAATATCAGCAACACTCTGTATTTTGCCGTCAGTCTCTTGCGCTGCCAGAACAGGAAGCCGCCGAAGAGCAGCCCCGGCAGCCAGAAGATGCCTGCCAGCATCACTCCGTCCGGCTTGCCGGGATGCGTCATCAGCGCCACCGTGCCGGAGTTCGGGCCCTTGGTGGTGATCATCATCTGGTCTGTCTGTTTTGTGTTCGAGCCATCGGCCGTCAGCGACGCGGGCGAGAACGTGCACTGCGAGTTCGCCGGCAACCCGCTGCAGGTGAACTGCACCGTGCCGGTAAAGCCGCCCACCGGAATCATGCTGATCGTCACCTGGCCCGTCTGACCGGCCTTGAGCGACAGGCTGTTCACGTTGCTCATCAGCGAGAA
>JAJZIF010000090.1 GCA_021810735.1 Acidobacteriota bacterium | reverse complement strand
GTCGGCCCCCTGGTAGTCCTTGCCGGTGTCTTTCTTGTACCAGTCGAGAATGCGTCCGACAAAAGGCGAAATCAAGGTGGCACGCGCCTCTGCTGCGGCCACGGCCTGGTGGATGCCGAACAGCAAGGTCATATTGCAGTGGATGCCTTCTTTTTCCAGGACCTCCGCCGCGCGAATGCCTTCCCAGGTGGAGGCAATCTTGATGAGCACGCGGTCTTTCGATACACCGGCTGCCGCATATTGCTGGATGATCTCTCGGGCCTGACTCAGTGTAGCGTCGGTGTCATACGATAGGCGGGCGTCCACTTCCGTGGAGACGCGGCCAGGAACGATCTTCAAGATGCGCTTGCCGAATTCGACGGCCAGCCCCTTGAAGGCCAGGTTGGCAACGTCCTTGTCCTTGGCCCCGCCGCCGAGTTTCTTCTTGGCCGCCAGCAATACCTCGTCCATGATGGGCTGGTACTGCGGCAATTGCACCGCGGTGGTAATCAGCGAAGGATTCGTGGTGGCGTCCTGGGGCTTGATCTTTTCGATTTCCTGAATTTCCCCGGTATCGGCCACAATGACGGTCATTGCGCGAAGCTGTTCAAACTGGGACTTGGACATCATTTCCTCCTGGGTGGGCCTTTTCCGCAGTGAATTCACAATTTCGAATACGGATCGCCCTGAATGTATTAGACGCTGCAAATCGCCGGCGGAATCGTAGTCGCTGGAGATTGCATGGAATTTCCTGGATTGTCGGTTCGTATTCCCACACACTCTCCAATTCTCTTCCAGTGTAAAGCGGATTTCCGCTTGCGTGTGACTGCGGCGGCACTGTGCGGTTCCACCGTCTTTGCTGAGGCCACGCTCCGCATAGCGAAGTGAAGAATGCAGACAACATGCGCTAAGTTACGCTGCGACTCGCCTCTGGATTCTTCGCTGCGCTTCGAATGACTGATCTCTTTTGACCATGGCGTCCGTACATCCGCTCTAATTCGAGGTGGATGCCTTGAAGTTGTCCGCCAACACTTGCAAAATGGCCTGCGGTTCGTGGCTTGGAATCACGTAGTCCACTCCCTCCAGCGCGAGGTCGGGAATGGGTGACAGAGCGATGATGGGAACATCGGGCCGAATCTCGCGAAGCTGGCGCACGACCGTTTCAAACGACAGATCGGACAGATCGACATGCACGACAACGGCATCGACGTTGGGGAAGCGCTGAAAGAACTGGACGCCGGATGCGCCGCTATAGGCGGTGATCACGTTGTGTTTGGAGGTCTCGAGCACCAGCTTGCGCGCCGAGAGCCCTTCGGGTTGTTCGATTTCAATCATCAGTACGATCAAGCGCATTCTACCTGCCTCGGATTGCGTAGCGACTAGCAAAATTACAGCATTTGAGAGCTGAACCGACGCCTTTTCATCCTACCTGCCTATCTTCAGATGCCAGCACTGTGGAGAGGGCCGTATGGCAGTCGTGTGGACAGTGCCGCGATCCTTCAGGCGCTTTCGGCAACCACGGAATTGCGCAGCACTCCGAGGCCCTCGATCTCGATTTCCACCACATCGCCAGATTGCATGGGGCCAACGCCCGCAGGCGTCCCGGTGGGAATCAAATCCCCGGGATTCAGCGTCATTGCGGCGGAGATGTAGCGCAAAAGTACGGCGATATCGAAGATGAAATCCCCGGTTGACCCGTGCTGCTTCACTTCGCCATTCAGCCGGGTAGTCACGTCGACCCCTGCGTTGGGATCGATGGCGTCGGAAACAAATGGGCCCACCGGGCAAAAGGTGTCAAAACCTTTGGCGCGCGACCACTGCCCGTCGGATTTTTGCAGATCGCGTGCTGTGACATCGTTGACGATGACGTAGCCGCGGATGTAGTGCCGAACATCTTCGTCGGCCCGCAGTTTGTGGCAGGCGCGAGCGATGACGATGCCAAGCTCGCCCTCGTAGTCCACCCGGTTTGAGATGGCGGGAAGACGAATCGCGCCGCCCGGCGGCAGCAGAGAGGAGGGCGCCTTGAGAAAGAGCAGCGGTTCTTTCGGGGCTTCATTGCCCAGCTCGGCTGCATGTTCGCGGTAATTGCGGCCGATGCAGACAATCTTCGACGGCGTGACCGGCGCCAACAAGGTGAGCGACGAAAGCGGCCGCGGAGGAAATTCCTTGATCAACCGAACTGCGCTCCAGTCTTCCGGCGGTGCGGCAATCACGCGCTCCATCCACAACTCTCTCTGGCGCAAGCCTAGCTCGCCGTACTGCGGACCTTGTTCCGTTTGGAACCGACAATACTGCACAATGCATCTCCTTGTGGGTTGAATGCCGATGCTTCTAGGACGCCGGGACCGTGACTTCAATTTGCCGCGATCGGGCGCTTTCATTTCCGGATGTGTCCACGGCTGTGACCGCATACGCGTAAGCATGGCCGGGTTGCACATCCGGGTCGCGGAAGGTGGGAGCGACGATGGGCGCAGTGTCTTGTGCGGGTGCGACCTGGTGCATCGTTTCGTTCAGAGTGACATCGCGGCGATAGACGCGATATTGCGCGAGGTCCGGCTCCGTATTGGCGGACCACGAGAGGTCGACTTCCGCGCGGCCGTTATTGATAGCCGCCGGCACAGGGACCGCAACGAGACGAGAGGGCGCGCGGGGCGGAAATGTATCCAGCGTCACGACGTTGACGGGTGGGCTGGGAACGCCGGCCACTTGAAGCGGGTGGGCATCCACTTGCCGCCGTACAACGCGGCTGACTGTATAGCTGTAGTGCCGGCCAAAGAGAACGCTGGAATCCAGCGCGATTCCCGGATCGATGCCATCGGTCTTCTGGTCACGCGCGGGGAGGAGACCGACCCGCAGTTCTTGCTGTACCGGCTCGACGGTCCTGGGCAGCGGGCTGGGATTTTTCGCCTTGGCGTTCGCGGCAGTCGCGGGAGGCGCTACGAGAGTTCGTACGATCTCGATGCTGGTTCCCGCAGGTGGGCTGGCAACTGGCTGCCAGCGCAGCACCACGCCCCGCTCGACCACTTGCAGCGAAAGATTTTCTACGGGCGGCGGCGCTTCGCCAGCCAGAACCACGGCGACATTGGACGGGCCCGCGGTTCTGCCATGCTTGTTGATGCCGAAGATGCTATACCGGAGAGGTTGGAGCGGACCTGCCGTCAATGCCGCAGGCAGCGCATCGGTAAAGTGCGCTGGTTTCCCAGGAGCGGCGGAAGTGGTTGCAATGGTCTGGCAGGGAGCGGCCTGCTGCTGGCGGCAAATGCGGAACTGCACCATTCCCTTGAGCTTCATCCGGTCGGTGTTTTCCTCGGGTGAGTTCCATTGCAGGCTTACCTGATTGCCGGTGCGACTCGCCGTCAGGTCCGTGATCGGCTTAGGTAACTGGAGGGATGGAGGCTGCGGGCCGGCGACCATGCCGCATCCCACGAGCGAGATTTGCAAAGTAAGCGCACACGCAATCGCGAGGATAGCGAGATATCCAACCCGCGGGTGAAGCGCCCGGTTGCGAGCCATCGGAGACTGGATGAGGAGCGGATTGCCGGATACAAGTATTTGGGCGCCCCGCTTAAAGAAGAAACTCATGCGATTTTCAGCCTAGCAGAGTTCCTATCTGTCGTTGCCAACGCTACACCCCAGAATGGGTGGCGGACTTTGCCATGCTCCTGGAAGAAGCACTCTAACTCTAATCTTAAGATGTTACGAGTGGGCCGCACTTATGCTGGCAGAATCTGCTGCAAAGCATCGAGCAGCGTGGGATGCTGGAACACGAATCCGGCCTGCAACAGCCTGGCGGGAATGGCGCGGGTGCTCGATAGCAGAGCAGCGTCCGCCATCTCGCCAAATGCCAGTCGCAAAGCAAACGCCGGCGCGGGCGCGATGGCCAGCCGGTGCAGATGATGCGCCAGTGTGAGGGTGAACTCGGCATTGGTCACCGGGTTGGCGACGACATTGACAGGTCCTCGAAGGTCTTGCCGGTTCATGCAAAACTCGAAGATTTGCATAACGTCAGGAAGTGAAATCCAACTCATCCACTGGTGTCCGCTGCCCAGGTTGCCGCCCAATCCCATGCGAAACACGGGGAGCATTTTGGCCAATGCGCCACCGTCGCGGGCGAGAACCACGCCGAAGCGTAGATGGACGACACGGATTCCCAGATCGGCGGCGGAATGGGCGGCCGCTTCCCACTCGCGGCAAACTTCCGGTAGAAATCCATCGCCGGAAGACGAGTCTTCGGTCAGAACTTCGTCTCGGCGGTTCCCATAGAAGCCGACGGCCGAGGCGCAGAGCAGGACCTCTGGCCGGTGTTCCAGGTGGGACAGCAATTCGACGAGGGACCGTGTTGTTTGTACCCGGCTTTGGCGGATTCGCTGCTTCTTGGCGACTGTCCATCGGCCAGCCGTCAGATTGTCGCCCGACAGATGAATGGCGGCGCGGATGCCGCTCAGTCGGCGCATCCCGTCACGAAACTCGAAGTGGTATGGATCCCAGAAGTACGCGGAACTCCCGGGCTGTGCGGTGTGTCGCACCAAGGTCGAACATGGGATGCCCTGAGCCACGAAGTGGCTCTGCAGGGCTTGTCCCACCATGCCGGAGGCACCGGAAATGAGAATCTGAGGGAATATTTCCATCACGCAGGCAGCACAGGAAGCTCAGTATAGTCTTGGATGCAAAATAATGTAGACAGACAACTTTGGTTTTCTGACGGGCCGAATACCCCGGAATGCTTCTTTCGATGCTATAAATATCTTTTGCAATTGCATGAATCACGGTCTCTCGCTCGACTCTAGCGCATCTAAGGTTCATGGAGAAATTTGATATGAAGGAACCGCCTGTTGCGGCCAGCCTGGCGAACCAGATCGACCCCGAAACCGCTGAAAACTTTATTGGCGAGAAGAAAATCGGCGAGAGGATCAAACGACTTCGCTTAAAGAAGTCCATGGGCCTGGTGGAGATGGGAAAGCACACGGGCTTGTCCGCGAGCTTTCTGTCGCAGCTTGAGACGGGCAGGGTGGTCCCGACGCTGCGGAACCTGGCGCGCATCGCCATGGTGTTCAGCAAGGATCTTTCCTATTTTTTCGATCCTGAGCCGCGTACGCTGTTTCGCGTGCATCGCCAGTCGGAACGCGTGCGACTGCCGCAGAGCGGCGTAAACGATCCTACGTATTTTTTTGAAAGCCTGGGATATCTGGTACCGGACCGTACCCTGGACCCATACCTGGCAGAATTTGTTCCGCTGAAGAAAAATATTGAGGTGCGCTCGCATGTACATCCTGGATTTGAATTCTTGTATGTTCTAAGCGGGGAGATGGACATTCGCCACGGATCCCAAAACTACATTCTGTCCCCGGGTGACTCCGTATACTTCGACGCCAGCACTCCACATAGTTACCGCTGCGCCGGAACGGAAGCGGCACGTGTCATCATTGTCACCCAGCACCAAGTTGTGATGGCGCAGCCCTCGATGAACCTGCGGCCGTTGGGAACCTCCCTCAGCGGAGCATTCCGCAGCGGTGCATCCACTCCGCAAGAGAAACCGGAGCAGGAGGAACGAGGGTTTTCTGCGAACTCCAAGCGGACGGCGCGAGCGCGCGAAAAGCATACGGGCATCCACGAGACGGAGTTGTCCAACTGATTGAACGCTGCGCGCACACCGCGCCGAGAAATTTCAGCCCAGAAACATGGCGTCCACGTCTTGCCAGGTATCGACCCGGCGGTAGCCCGGTGTATCGACATTGTGGGGCGCGGTGAAGAGTATGCCTTCTCCGCGGAATGCGGCCAGGTTTCGAGGCATATCATCGATCAGAAAATCGGCGTGCAGAATGCTCTTATCTCCGCAGAACACGAAATTCTGCGGTGAAAGAAAGTCATAGTGATGGCGGAGCCAGCGATACTTCGAACCGAAGGAACTGGGGAAGGCCATGGCGGCGGTCGCGATGAAAATCTCATACCGCCGGCTCATGCGCAACAGCACATCCTGACTGCCGGCAATGACTGGGATGTCCTCAAAAAAATCGTCACTTAACAGGTAGGAATCGATGAGTGCGATCTCCTGTGGGGGAAGCACTTGCCAGAGCCATTTGCCCTGAATGTCCTGCTTGGTGAGTGATGTGTTTTGTTCGCGGCTGTAGCGGGCCAGCAATTCACCCAGCGTATCCGCCATCACTTCATCCATATCCACGGCGATTCGCTGCATACGGATCAGGAACTAATCCTCTCGCGCCGAGGGCCCGGAGCCGGTAGCCTGCGAGGGCGCGGGACGCTTGGCCAGCCCTGCCGGTTTTTTCGATGGCGCCGGGAGATGGATGGCATCGCTCAAATCGACAGCCGGATTGTAGTAGAGAAAACGTCCGCAGGATTCGCAGAAATGCACGGAACCCTGGCGAATCTCATTCCATCGCTGCGGCCGGAGCATCATCTGGCAGGCGGAACAGCGCTGTTGCTCCACGCTGGCGACGGCCTGTTTGCGGGCGGCGGAAATGCGATCGTATTCGGACAGCAGCTCCGGGTCTACGGTCTGTCGCACCGCATCGCGTTCACGATGCAGTTCGGCCAGCGTTGCTTTGTCGCGAGCGCGGCCGAGTTGCGCCGCGACCTTCTCATCCTCCAGCGCCTGCATCTGGTTGGCCCGAGTCTCATGCAACAATCTCTGCCGCACTTCAAGGGCTTCGGTTTCCATGAGGCTGGCAAACTCGAGTTCGTCAATGCGATCAATCTCATGCTTGCAGAACGCGATCTGGTGCTGCAGCGCTTTCATCTGGCCGTCACTCTGAACATCGTCCAACTGTGCCTGATAGCGGGCACTCTTCATCCGGAAATCTTCTGTATCGGACTCCATGCGCCGCCGCGACGCGGCCTCTTTCTCGAGCGCAATGGCATTCTGGTCCAGAAGGCGCGCGGTGTCGAACAGCGCGGCTTCCCGCACCTCAATCCGACCTGTGTACTGGGCGATTTGGATGGTCAACACGCGGGCTTGCTGTTCGAGTTCCTGCAGATGGACGAGTTTTGCAAGCTCTGCGTGCATACAAGAAGTATAAAAGCGAAGTCTAGCACGGACGCAATCGTCGGCGCTAAACGCGGCCGACTCAAGAGAGCCGAAACTGGCAAAACAATGGCGATACTCGCAGATTTCGACTGGAGGCAGACGTCGCCAGCGTCTATGCAGTTGCACGGTCATTACAATGAATGCTGGAGTTTTGTCACCCATGCGAAGATCGCTTTTCTTGGCAGGCTTATTTCTCGCGACGTTGAGCTCGCTGGCGCAAACCGAGCCGCACGGCGGTAGTAAGGCCTGGACAGTAGCCGATATTTGGCGGGGTGGCGGCCCTACTGGTACACCTCCTCGTGAATTTCTCTGGAACCCTGACGGCGCCAGTGTCACGTATTTGTCTGGAGATTTCGAGCATGGCCGGCCGGATGATGTGATCGCGGTCAACGCCGCCAGCGGCGCGGCTTCCGTGCTGGTACCGGAAACCAAGCTGGCGGCCATCTACAGCGTGAAGAACGATGAGCGCGATCGCGACCATCGCGCCCGCTATGGCCTGTCGAGCTATCACTGGTCGCCCGACGGCCAGCATCTGATCTTCGACAACACCGGCGCGCTGTGGCTCTACGATCTGCGGAAAGATGCTGCCGTACAGGTGGCCAATACCGGCGCGGGCAGCGGCGACGATCCGAAATTTTCTCCCGATGGGCATTCGATTTCCTTCATCCGCGGCCATAATCTGCACGTGATTGCGCTGGCCGGCCTGCACGACAACGCGCTGACGAACACCGCCGAACCGACCCTGCTGAATGGCGAGGTCGATTGGGTGTATGAGGAAGAGCTCGATGTGCGCAGCAACTACTTCTGGTCTCCAGACTCGAAGCACATCGCGTATCTGCAAATGGATGAGGCCACGGTGCCGACTTATCCGATTACCGACTGGCTGCCGAATCACAGCACGGTCGATCAGCAACGCTATCCGCAACCTGGAGATCCAAACCCAGGCGTACGCATCGGGGTTGTGACAACGAGTGGCGGAGACACGCTGTGGATGCAAGTGCCGATGAGCGAGCACAACGACTACATTCCACGTTTTGGCTGGCTGGACGACCACCATGTATGGATTGAGGTGCTGCGCCGCGATCAACGGCATATCGAATTATTTTTTGCGAACACGGAGACTGGGGCCGTTCGCAGCATGTTGAAGGAGACGGCCAACAAATTTTTCGACGAAGCCTACGATGTGTATTTTCTCAAGGACGGACAATTCCTCTGGAGCAGCTGGCGGGACGGCCATACGCAGCTCTATCTCTATCGGTACAACGCAAACGATCCGATGGCGACTGACGCAACGCCGGTGCGGCAACTGACACACGGCGACTGGGAAGTGCTGAGTGTTGCCGGTATCGACGAGAAGCAGGGCATCGTCTACTACACATCCAATGAGACGGACGTGCGCGAGGAAATGCTGTGGCGGGTTGGGATGGATGGCACTGGGAAAAAACTTGTCAGCACGTTCCACGGCGTCCATCACATCACTCTTTCGCCGGATGCAACGCGCTATGTCGATTCTGCGTCGAGCCTGATGCAGCCGCCCACGGTCAGCGTTTGCGGCATGGCCGGCGCGTGTACACCTTTCTGGCAATCGCATCCGCTCGACGGCTATAAGCTGGTCGCGCCGATCATGTTCACCGGCAAAGCCGTCGATGGCACGACGCTGTATGGCGAACTGCTGTTGCCGCCAGATTTGCATCAGACAGCGAGCGTACCGCTGATCGTGAGTGCCTATGGCGGTCCACATGCGCAAATCGTGCGCGATGAATTTGGCGACGAGGGCTCGGTGGGCGAACAGGGAACGCTGTTCGATCAATTGCTGGTGCAACACGGTTTCGCCGTGCTCCACGTCGACAACCGTGGATCGGGCAACCGTGGCCGAACATTTCAGGAATCGGTCTATGGTAATTTTGGGCCGGTGCAATTGCAGGATCAGCTGACGATGCTGGACCAGGTGCTCCAGAAATATCCCCAGGTGGATGGAAAACGGCTGGGCTGGTGGGGCTGGAGCTGGGGCGGCACCTTTACCTTGTACGCGATGACTCACTCCGACCGCTTCGCTGTAGGAGTGAGCGTGGCTCCCGTCACCAACTGGCGGCTGTACGATTCCATCTATACGGAGCGCTATCTAGGCTTGCCCGACGCAAATCGGAAGACGTATGAGGACGATTCCGTCGTCAACAGCGCGGCGCGTCTGCATGGAAATCTGCTGATGGTGCAGGGTACGGGCGATGACAACGTGCACATGCAAAATGCGATCCAGATGATCCAGCAATTTGTAACTGCGAATGTTCCCTATCGACTGCTGTTGTATCCGGGCAAGACACATTCACTTGCCGGAGAAGCTGCGCGGGCCCATCTGTTCAGCGCTATTCTGCAACAATTTGAAACTACCCTGCGACCCTCCGCAGTCGTCAACTATAGCCGATTTACAGATACTGTAGTTAAAAAAGAGATGAGTCATTCTGAGCGAAGCGAAGAATGACGACCTTCCCTCTATAGCAACAGGCGAAATGCTCTAATCAGGAGTTCTCCATGGCTCATCCAGCGGAAAACCCGCATACTTACGATCTGGTGCGTGGGCGCGCCATGGTCGGCGACTTTGAGCTGACCATCTGCACGGATGGAACGTATCTGCTGGATGGAGGCGCGATGTTTGGCGTGGTGCCCAAGCCGATGTGGGAAAAACGCGCGCCCGCGGACGAGCAGAATCGGATCCTGCTGGGCGCGAACACTGTGATTGTCCACACAGACCAGCACACAGTTGCCATCGAAACAGGGCTGGGCAATAAACTGAGCCCGAAGCTACGCGAAATCTACAAAACCAGCGAGCTGTTTCCAAAGAGCCTGGCCGCAGCGGGGGTGCAGCCGGAGGAGATTGACATCGTCATCAATTCGCACCTGCACTTTGACCACTGCGGTTGGAACACGATGAGAAGCGAGTCCGGGGGGATTGTGCCGACATTTCCAAACGCCCGATACTTCGCGCATCGCGGCGAAGTCGAGCACGGCCACAAGCAACTGGAGCGCGATCGCATCAGCTACATCAGCGACAATTACGATCCGTTGATTGCGTCCGGGCAAATGACGCTGATTGGATCGCCCGAGTCTGGCAGCGTGGTCGAGATTGTTCCGGGGATTAGTTGCGAATTGTTTCCCGGACATACGGCACAACTGATGGCGATCCATATCGATTCGGAAGGCAGGCGGGCTACATATATCTCCGATCTGCTGCCGACCAGCGCGCACCTGGATACCACCTGGGTGATGGGCTACGATTTATATCCGCTGACGTGCATTGAAGAGCGCAAGCGTTTTTACCGACGGGCGATTCCTGAGCAATGGCT
>JAJZIF010000089.1 GCA_021810735.1 Acidobacteriota bacterium | reverse complement strand
TATCTAGCCTGACCGCTGCCATTGAGCGCCCTGGCGCTCCGGCAGGGAAGGTTGTCTGGAGTACCTTTTACGACATTCGCCGCTACGGTGGACTACAGATATTTCTTCGTGCCATCCTTACCGGAACTTCGCTGGTACTCTCGGATGCAAAGGAGTCAATTGCGGATTTTCTGGCTCGGGCTGGTTCAGACGGAGTCAGCCATATCTCCGGAACGCCGTCTCATTGGCGGCGTGCGCTGATGAGTCCTTCGGTGCATAGGATCGCCCCCGAAAATATTCGTTTGTCGGGTGAAATCGCGGACCAGGGAATATTGAACCAACTTCGGTCGGTCTATCCGCAAAGCAAAATCGTTCACGCTTTCGCCTCGACGGAGGCCGGGGTGGCGTTCGAGGTCAGCGATGGCCTCGCAGGATTTCCTGCCAGTGCGATTGAGCACACCCCCAACGTCGAGATGAAAGTCGTAGATGGAACGCTGCGAATTCGATCCGCTGGCACGGCGAGCGGCTATCGGGGCGATGAAGCCCCGATGCTCAAGGCTGCGGATGGCTTTGTGGATACCGGCGACATGGTCGAACCGCGAGGGGACCGCTACTACTTCGTTGGCCGGCGCGATGGATTGATCAATGTTGGCGGTCGCAAGGTGCATCCCGAGGAAGTCGAAGCCGTCATCAATCGCCATCCTGAGGTTCACATGTCGCTGGTCCGGGCGAAGAAGAATCCAGTCGTCGGAGCGATTGTTGTGGCCGACGTAGTTTTGAGAACAGCGTCACAGGCCGACGGGCGCGACGCGCGTGCAGTGCAAAGCGATATCCTCTTGTTCTGTCGCCAAACACTCTCTTCGCATAAAGTCCCCGCGGCGATCAACTTCGTTCCCGCCCTGGCCGTTGCTGAGTCGGGGAAAATGATGCGTGGCCATGCGTAACGTACTTGTGACAGGTGGAAGCCGGGGTTTGGGACTGGGGATTGCCCGCAAGCTGGCCGCAGCAGGGTACCGTGTCATCGCGGTGGCGCGTACGCAGAATAGCCAACTCACGGAGGCAATCGAGGAGGCCGAACTCAAGAATCCAGGATCGTTGCATTTTGTTCCATTCGATCTGGGGGAGATCGAGAATATTGCAATGTTGGTTGGGAAGCTGCGCAAGGACTTCGGAGCGATCTACGGACTGGTGAACAATGCGGGAATCGGCTTCGATGGAGTCCTCGCGCTGATGCCCACGTCTCAGATTGAACAGCTTGTGCGGGTGAATACGCTGTCCCCAATCGTGCTCACGAAATATATAGTGCGGTCGATGATGGCCGATGGAGGCGGACGCATTGTGAATCTGGCGTCCATCACCGCCTTCACGGGCTATAGCGGCCTCTCCGTCTATGGCGCGACAAAGGCATCGCTGATCGGCTTCTCCCGTTCTCTTGCACGCGAGGTCGGACGAGTGGGCGTCAATGTGAATTCGGTCGCACCCGGCTTCGTCGATACAGATATGACGCATGGACTCAAAGCCGAGCAGCGACAACAGATCGAGCGCCGGAGCGCCTTGAGACGACTTACCGACATCGATGATGTGGCCAACGCGGTTGAGTACCTTCTCAGCGACAAGGCGAAAAACATCACTGGGACGGTACTTACGGTGGACGCGGGGAATACGGCATGAGCGAAGTTCAGACAATGACTCCGATCAAATCGGACGGTTCCGCCTCCAAGGCATGGTTGCGCGCGCTGGAGCTGACCGCATCGATCCCGCGGAATCGCGATCGCATCATGTCGGTCGTGATCGAAGAACTTGCCACGCGTTTCGGTGATGCCTCGGCGCTATTATCCGACCGCGAGCGCTTCACCTATCGAGAGCTTGCCGAGCGCTCCAACCAATATGCCCGCTGGGCTCTCGGTCAGGGTCTTGTCAAGGGAGACGTTGTTGGCCTGTTGATGACGAATCGGCCCGAATATTTTGCCGTGTGGCTTGGTATCACCAGTGTCGGCGGCGTGGTGGCGTTGTTGAATACCAATCTTGTCGGGCCTTCGCTGTCGCATTGCATCAATATCGTGAGCCCCAGGCATCTCATCGTCGCCAGCGAATTCACCGATCTGTTGACCACTGCGCTGCCCGGCCTTACGGTATTGCCTACTACCTGGATTCATGGGAGCGATGACGTTCGGTTTCGGCGTATCGACCCTGAGATTCAACGGCAGGCCGGTGAAACGCTGGATAGGAGCGAGCGGCCATCGCTGACCATTGAGGATCGGGCGCTCTATATCTTTACCTCCGGCACCACAGGATTGCCCAAGGCCGCCAACGTCAGCCACGCGCGCATTCTGCAATGGACCCATTGGTTCGCCGGCATGATGGGTGCGCAAGCGGACGACCGTATGTACAACTGCCTGCCGATGTATCACAGCATTGGCGGGGTGCTGGTGCCGGGCGCGAGTCTGGTTGGCGGTGGCAGCGTCGTGATTCGCGAAAAGTTCTCGGCCAGCCAGTTCTGGAGCGATGTTACCCGCTGGGATTGCACGATGTTTCAATATATCGGCGAGTTCTGCCGGTACTTGCTCCACGCCGTTCCATCTTCGCATGACGTGGACCATCGGATCCGATTGGCCTGTGGCAACGGGCTGGCGCCCGATGTGTGGGACCAGTTCAAGGAACGCTTCGGAATTCGACGGATTCTCGAATTCTATGCGTCCACCGAAGGCGGTGTGTCGCTGTTCAACGTCGAAGGCAAACGTGGCGCAATCGGCCGCATTCCGCCGTATCTGGCGCATCGATTTTCGCCAGCTTTGGTGCGATTCGATGTCGATAAGAGCGAGCCTGTCCGCAATGCTGAAGGATTCTGCGTTCCCTGCGCTGCCAATGAAACTGGCGAAGTGCTCGGCAAGATTGTGAACGACCCGTCGAACGTCGGTAGCCGATTCGAGGGGTATACGGACCGGCAGGCATCGGAGAAGAAAATTCTTCACAATGTTTTTGAGACTGGGGACGTCTGGATTCGCACCGGCGATCTGATGCGGAAGGACGAGAAGGGGTATTTCTATTTCGTCGATCGCATTGGCGACACTTTCCGATGGAAGGGCGAGAATGTCGCAACCTCCGAGGTCTCTGAAGCGATCTGCGCATTCCCTGGCGTGAAGCACGCCAACGTGTACGGAGTGGCAATTCCCGCGACCGAAGGGCGAGCCTGCATGGCCGCGCTGGTACCAGCAGGCGAGTTGGACCTGTCGGCATTGTTCAAGCACATGGCGGCTCGTCTGCCTTCCTATGCGCGCCCCGTCTTCTTGCGGCTGCAGGATGAGATTGAAGTGACAGGAACATTCAAGTATTCGAAAACCGAGCTTGTCAATCAGGGATACGATCCGGGCGCCACCCCAGATCGTATCTATTTCAATGATCCAGGATCGGGCGGGTGGGTTCGCGTCGACGAAGCGCTGCATGACCGCATTCGGGCGGGACAGATTCGCCTTTGACCGGGGTAGCCGCCGATGCGGATGTTTTTTTATGCAGCAGGCAGTTTGATTCAACGTTCAATTCGGCACTGACAGAGAAGAGTAGCAAATGATGATGGACGAGTTCCGGAGTGAGTTCGAAGATCTGCAGGAGACAATCCAGCAGGGCCCGATCTACCCCAACGTGACGCCCGAGGAAATTCGAAACTACCTTACGTCTCGCTATGACTTCACGAAGGCGATGGCGCTGGATGAGGTCGTCTCCGATGTGGAGCGGATGTTGCAAAACTGGCAGGTGCAGGTGACGCACCCTCGCTACTTTGGACTCTTCAACCCTAGCGTAACGCTGGCATCCGTGGTTGCCGACACTCTTGTTGCCATGTACAACCCGCAGTTGGCGAATTGGCGAACCTCGCCGGCTGCGAACGAGATCGAAAGGCATACGCTCGGCTGGCTGACCGCAAAGTTCGGACTTCCCACGGAGAGCAGGGCGACCTTCACCAGTGGGGGAACGGAGGCGAATCTGTCGGCGGTCGTGGTCGCGCTGACCAAGGCGTTCCCCGACTATGGAGAAAGCGGGCTGCGAAACCTTGCAGCCGCTCCTACGATTTATCTGACAGAGGAGGCGCATCACGGGTACAACAAGATCGCCCACATGACGGGACTGGGGAGAAAAGCTCTGCGTATGGTCGCAACGGACAGCAATTTGAAGCTGGATATCGGGGATCTCGAAAGCCGAGTCGCCGAGGATCGAAGAAACGGATTCGTCCCCTTCATGGTGATCGGTACCTGCGGGACGACGGGAACCGGCGTGATCGATCCACTGGCCGAACTTGGACGCTACTGTCAGGGGGCCGGTCTCTGGTTGCACGTGGATGCCGCGTGGGGAGGGGCGGCGAGTCTGTCGCCAACGCTCCGGCATCATCTCTCTGGAATTGAGCTGGCGGATTCGATCACGTGCGACGCGCACAAGTGGTTCTCTGTTCCGATGGGGTGCGGGATGTTCTTCTGCCGACATCCTGAAAGTGTTGCCGAGGCCTTCCGCTCCGAGGTTTCCTACATGCCGGGAAAAGAGAGTCGTCCCGTGTTCGATCCGTATACGACATCGGTTCAGTGGTCTCGCCGGTTTATCGGCCTCAAGCTGTTCCTGGCGCTGGCGCAGCAGGGCGAGTCGGGGCAGGTTGCCATGATCGAACATCAGACCGCCATGGGAAATGTATTCAGAGAGTCGCTGGTTGCTTCCGGTTGGAGGATCGTCAACAAGACACCGCTGCCGCTGGTCTGCTTCACCCGGGACGGGCTGGTGGTGAGCGACTTTCTGGCATCCCTTCGCAAGCGCCAGATCGCGTGGATGTCGGAAACTCAGATCAAGGGCGCATCCGTCGTGCGCGCGTGCGTCACGAGTTTCCGGACGACTGAAAACGACATTCACTGGGTGGTGGGAGAGATGAATCGCCTGGTCAGTGAGGATGTCCGGCAGCAAGCGGTCGCGCCGGCGCCTGCATATGCACGGGGGAATGTATGAGGCGGGAAACGATCGCGATTCACAGCGGCTACGACATCGATCCAACCACCAAGGCTGTGGCTGTGCCGATTTATCAGACGGTCGCCTATGCATTCGATAGCGCAGACCATGCCGCAGCTTTATTCAACCTGGAGGCGGAAGGATATCGCTACACCCGCATTGGGAATCCAACGACGGAGGTGCTGGAGAGGCGTGTCGCCGCGCTGGAGGGCGGAGTCGAAGCTCTATGCGTCAGCAGCGGACAGACAGCGGTCTACTACGGAGTGCTGAACGTGACCGAACTGGGAAGCAACATCGTCTCGGTTCCTCAGTTGTATGGAACCACGCACACCCTTTTCGCTCACGTTCTGCCGGGGCAGGGAGTCACGGTGCGCTTCGCGGAGTCGGACCAGCCGGAAGCCATAGAGAAGCTGATCGATGAGAAGACGCGCGCGATTTTTTGTGAGAGCGTCGGCAATCCTGCGGGAAATATCTGCGACATCGAGGAATTGGCGAAAACGGCTCATAAACATGGAGTGCCATTGATTGTCGACAATACCGTCGCGACACCCATTCTGTTGCGGCCCATCGAGTATGGAGCCGACATCGTTCTGCATTCTCTCACCAAGTTCCTGGGCGGCCATGGGACCACACTCGGGGGAGCCATCGTGGACAGCGGCAATTTTCCCTGGAAGGAGCATACTGCGCGGTTTCCGATGTTCAGCACCCCGGACGCGTCGTATCACAGCCTGGTCTACGCCGATCATTTCGGGAAAGCCGCCTATATTGGACGATGCCGCAGCGTGTATCAGCGGACCACCGGGGCTGTTCTGTCGCCGCTGAGTGCTTTCCTGCTGCTGCAGGGGGTTGAGACGGTCGCGCTGCGGGTCGAGCGCCATACGGCAAATGCGAGGGGCGTCGCTGAATTCCTGCGCAACCACCACCAGGTCGAGTGGGTCAATTATGCGGGCTTTCCCGACAATCCTTATCATGCGCTAGCGCAAAAATATTTGGGCGGGCAGGCTTGCTCTCTGATGGCCTTCGGTATTAAAGGAGGCTTGCCAGCCGCAGTGAAATTCTACGATGCTCTGAAACTAGTGATGCGGCTGGTCAATCTTGGGGATGCAAAATCGTTGGCCTGTCACCCGGCTTCGACGACCCATCGACAGATGTCGGCCGAAGAGCAGCACAGCGCCGGCGTCACGCCCGAGATGATTCGCCTGAGCATCGGAATCGAACACATTGACGACATTGTTGCGGACTTGGATCAGGCGCTCGGCGCGACCCTATAGCCACATCGAAGCCTTCCATCCAATTCATGTTGCAGTCGTTTCTGGAGACACATTCATGCCTGTTACCTTGAAATCAAATGCAATCGATCGCAATCGGCGGAAGCGCACGAATGGACAATGTTCGAAGCTATCCGCGGGGCGCCTCGAACAGCCGCACAAGAGCATCGCCATTGGATTGATCAACAACATGCCGGACGCTGCTCTTGAGGCAACCGAGCAGCAGTTCCTGTCGCTTCTCGGTTCAGCCTCCGACGGTATTTCGATCCGCGTCTCTCTCTATACGCTGCCGGGCGTTCCTCGCAACCATTCGGCTGCGCGCCACATCGGAGAGTTCTATTCGAGCGTGGAAAATCTGTGGAGCACGCATCTGGATGGGCTCATAGTGACCGGGAGGGAGCCTGTCACTTCCAACCTGGCAGATGAACCCTATTGGGAGAGTTTTACAAAAGTGGTTGACTGGGCTCGAGACAACACTTACTCGACGATCTGGTCTTGCCTGGCTGCCCACGCCGCAGTTCTATACATGGATGGCATCGGCAGAGTGAAGAACGGCCGCAAGCACTGTGGTGTCTTTGACTGTGTGCGAGTGTCGGACCATCCGCTGACCGCAGGGGCGCCCTCGCACTTCAAGCTGCCCCATTCCCGCTGGAACGGCATCCCAGCAGACGCGCTGACCGAGCGGGGGTATCGGATACTGACCGAGGCCGCAGGCGTGGGTGTCGATACATTTATCCAACAGCATAAGAGCCTGTTTGTCTTTTTCCAGGGCCATCCGGAATATGAATCCAATACTTTGCTCCTTGAATACCGCAGGGATATCGGGCGCTATCTCCGAGGAGAGACATGCACCTACCCGTTGCCGCCGAAGGGTTATTTCGACCACGACACGAGGATGGCATTGGCCGCGTTACAGCAACAGGCCAGAGTCGGGAGACATGGAGACATCCTGGCGGAAGTAGCCTGGATTCTGGAAAATGCAGAAATCGAAAACGTCTGGCGTCCGACGGCTGCCTGCATTTACAGGAACTGGCTACAGCATATTTGCGCGCAGAAAGAACTGGGGATGCAGGGCAGCAAAGCCGTTGTGGAGGCGCATAAGGCGAATAGTTGCATCCCGGCATTGGCTGCCGTGAGGAGCGTGTCCGCGTGACGGCCCAGTTAGCACCTACGGAAACCGAAGCCGCTCCCTTTGCGACGAAACTTCTGATCGGCAATCGCTGGGTTTCGAGCGAATCGGGCGAGAGTTTTGCCACGGTCAACCCCACCACGGGCGAGGAAATCTGTCAGGTTGCCGCGGCCGATGCCAGCGATGTGGAGAACGCTGTTCAGGCAGCGCGCGAAGCCTTCGAGCATGGGTTGTGGCGAAAAATGCACGCGTCGGAACGTGGCCAACTACTCTATCGCCTTGCGGATCTTATCGAAAAAAATGCTGACGCGCTCGCAAGGCTCGAGTCGCTCGATAATGGAAAGCCAGTTTCCGTGGCGAAGAGAGTGGACGTTGCCAAGGCAGTTGCTTGCTATCGTTATTTCGCGGGATGGGCAGACAAGGTTCAGGGAAAAACCATTCCCATTGACGGCGACTTTTTCTGCTATACGCGGCATGAACCTATCGGCGTCGTCGGGCAAATCATTCCGTGGAATTACCCCATGTTGATGCAGGCTTGGAAACTGGCCCCGGCGTTGGCCACGGGAAATACCGTCGTGATGAAGCCGGCCGAGCAGACGCCCCTCTCCGCGCTGCGTATTGGGGAACTGATTGTGGAGGCGGGCTTTCCGGAGGGCGTGGTCAACCTGTTGCCGGGATTTGGCCCCACGGCCGGCGCAGCCATCGCTCGTCACATGGACGTGGACAAGGTGGCATTCACCGGGTCCACTGAGGTCGGGCGTCTCATCCTGGAAGCCGCCGCCAAGTCCAATCTAAAGCGAGTCACGCTGGAGTTAGGCGGAAAGAGTCCGAACATTATCTTCCACGACACAGACCTGGACGAGGCGGTGGAAGGCGCTCATCTGGGAATATTTTCCAATCAGGGCCAAATCTGTTGCGCAGGATCAAGAGTGTTTGTCGAAGAAAACATCTACGACCAGTTCGTAGAAAAGAGCGTGGCTCGTGCCCGGAAGCGTGTTGTTGGAGATCCGTTCGATCTCAAAACGGAACAGGGTCCGCAGGTGGATCAGGCACAGTTCGACAAAGTGATGGGCTATATCGAGTCTGGGCAAAGCGAAGGTGCTACGCTGGCCTGCGGCGGCAAACGCGTCGGAGATCGTGGCTACTTCATCGCGCCCACCGTGTTCGCCGACGTTCGGGATGACATGAAGATCGCCCGGGAAGAAATCTTCGGGCCCGTGATGAGCGTGATTCCATTCAAGAATCTAGAGGAAGTCATCACTCGGGCCAACCGCACGATCTATGGATTGGCGGCAGGGGTCTGGACCCGCGACATCAAAAAGGCGCATGCGATCGCGAATGGAATACGGGCTGGCACGGTATGGGTGAATTGTTACAACATTCTGGATACCCGTGCTCCGTTCGGCGGATTCAAGCAGTCGGGGAGTGGGCGTGAGCTGGGCGAGTATGGATTGCAGGAGTACTCCGAAGTAAAGACGGTGATCATTCGGCTCTGAGGTCGTTTCAATGATGTTGGAATGGTCCGCAGGCTGGACGTTCGAGGGTCGGGGAGAAAAGGGATGAGGGTCAGAGCGTTCTTCATATTTCTATTGCCGGCTTTGAGCGTTGCGGCAATTGGTTTCTGGAGAGCAACACGGACTCGCGCGACCTCCACGTCTCCTTCCGCCTCTTACTCTTATCTGAGGAATTGGAACCCGGAGGTTGCAGCGAGCTACCTGGATTACCGTGAAGTTTGGTGGCAGCACTGGCCGCCGACGCAGAAGGATCATGGAACGATCTGCATCTCCTGCCATACGGTCGTACCATATGCGCTGGCGCGGCCTGCCTTGCAACGGCAGATAGGTGAAACGAGGATGCCCGCGCCCGAGAAGACGATGATGGACAGCGTGGAGAAGCGAGTGGCGAACTGGTCGGAGACAAGTCCATTTTACTCCGACGCGGAAGACGGCCCCGGCAAAACGGCGCAGTCTCATGCAACTGAGGCGGTACTGAATGCCGTGATCCTCGCGAGCTACGACGCGGGCCAAGGGCATCTGCGTCCGATTACACGGACAGCATTTGACGAGGCTTGGGCGCTGCAGGAGAAAACGGGCAAGAATGCCGGCGGGTGGAAGTGGCAGGACTTCGATCTGGCTCCCTGGGAATCTAAGGAGTCGGGATATCAGGGCGCGGCGTTGCTGGCGGTAGCACTAGGAAATGCTCCAGATCGCTATGCCGATGAGCCGGGCATTCGCGAACATTTGCGCTTGTTGCAGGAGTACCTGCAGCGCCAGTATGCAGCGCAGCCCGTGATGAGCCAACTGTACGTTCTATGGGCATCCGCCCGCATGCCCGGTCTGCTGACTGGCACAGAGCGAGCAGAGTTGATGAAGAAGATCGAAAGGCTCCAGCAGAGCGACGGCGGCTGGGCGCTACTATCCCTGGACGAACCGACCGAATTGAGGCGTGTTCTATCGGACAGATGGAAATTTCGGAGTCGCAGCGCGGAAAGCGATGGATGCGCGACCGGTCTGATTGTGTTGGCCCTGGAAGAATCGGGGGTGAGCCCCCAGGACAATACGCTGAAGCGCGGATTGGAGTGGCTGCAACATCACCAGCAGAAGGATGGTAGTTGGCGGGGCTTTTCTCTGAATGCACAGCGCGATCCGGAGAGCGACGTGGGTCGTTTTATGACCGATGCCGCGACCGGGTATGCCGTGTTGGCGCTGGAGACCGCGCAGAAAGAAGCGAATCGCGCTGGCACTCTCTAAGTCAATTTGATCGTCGGACGGAGCCTCTGAGCAAAAGCGGTGTGGACCACCCTGCCAGTCTCGTCGACTTCGGAATCGGATTCGAAAGCGCCTTCCGTTCTCCCAAGGCAAGCACAGAGTTCAGGCGATGACTACCCGGCTGACGCAAATCCCGCCTGGACCTGCCGAGAAGTACGACAGGTCTCAAAATCTCCTAAGTTGGATGATGTGTAATTTCAAGCAATTCGGAAACATCTATAAAGCCTCGGTCTATGGTTCGGAGACGACGATACGAAGGTGGCACCGCATTTTAGTATTCTTTCCAGCGAATCGACACGCGACTTGCAGTTTGCCCAGTCG
>JAJZIF010000088.1 GCA_021810735.1 Acidobacteriota bacterium | reverse complement strand
TCCGCAGCAGCAGCGACAGATCCTTGGCTTCCTGCTCCGTGATCCCGCCCCCGGAGATCGTTCCCTGGTCGTGGATCGTCGCATCGATCGTCGCCACTTCCTGAACCTTGCCATCCAGCACAATCGCCAGCGGCTTGCCCTTGTTCTGCGACGTAAAGGTCGCAAACCGGTCGCCCGCCGCAGTCGTCAGGTAGAAGTTCACCTGCGGCTCGTTCGTGTTCGGATCCGTACCCGGCTCCGCATCGCGAATATCCGTACCCGCTACCACCGGCGTTCTCGCCAGCTCGTACCACTGGCCCACGCTGCTTGCACTCGAAGCTCCCGGCACGCTCTCGAGCAGATCCGCGTCATACGGCACAGTGCCGCCCAGCGCCTGCAGGGCAGACTGCTGATCGCTCCACGGTCCGCCTTCCACCAGGTGGATCGAAAGCTTCGCCGTCGACTGAATCGCGTTCTTCACGCGCCCCGGATCCGAAATGCCCGGCAGCTCCACCAGGATCTGGTAACTGCCTGTGTTGTATGGAGCCACCACCGGCTGCGTCACGCCCAGCGCATCCACGCGCTGCCGGATCACCTCAATCGACTGCTGCTCGGCCTTCTGCTTCACATCCGTCATCACAGTCGGCTTCATGGACAGCGTCCACTGCCCGTTCGAGCCCGGCGAAATCGCATACTGATCGCTGTACTGCGAGTTCAGCATCGATCCGATGGTGCTGCTCTTCGCGGCCGGCGCATCCAGAATCTGGATCACTCCCGGCTCCTTCTTCGGATCCGGATTGATCACTTCTGCGCCCGTAACGCCGTTCTGCTGCAGACCCTGCTGAATCCGCTGCGCGTCCTGCTGCGCCTGCCCGGCCACAGCCTGGTCGGCTTCCACCTGCAGAATCAGCCGCGTCCCGCCCTTCAGGTCAAGACCCAGTTGAATCCGCTTGAGAATGGCCGTCTGCAGCGCGCTGCCGCTCAGCCCCTTGGGAATGCCAAAGATGCCGTAAACAAACACCAGCAGAATGGCAATGATGAGGATTGTCTTTTGAGTGAGATTCTGACGCATGAACTCTTTTTTGCTCGCTGATCGAGAAGGCTCCCGCCTCTCGCGGTTAATGACCTACTTGGACTCCTCGTCCTGCGTGGTAACGGAGGCTATCGCCCCCTTTGCCACTTCCAGCCGGATATTGTCCGGCGCGACCCGTATCTGCAGCACATCATCCTTGATGGAGAGAATCGTCCCGCGAATCCCTCCTGACGTCGTCACCCGGTCGCCCGGCTTCAGTTGCGACAACATCGCCTGCCACTTCTTCTGCCGCGTCTGCTGCGGGCGGATCAGAAGAAAATAAAACACCACGAAAATCAGAAGAAACGGGAGAATTCCGCCGATCCCCGAGGGGATCAGCCCAGCCAGCAAATACGCCATCGCCACCGGATTGGCATGCAGGGCAATCAGTAATAAGGTCAACGCACTATCCTTCTGGCCAAAGCTTCATGCGCGCCCCACGACCTCCCGCTTTGCGGGAACTCCCGTGTTTCCACGCGCGCTGGCCCCGTGAGCGGCGCTTCGCCCGCCCCCGGCTCCCATGCTCCGGCCATCTTTTGATTTCTCTCCGCCAGAGCATTTTCAGTTCCCACGCTTACGAACCATCGGCTCCTGGCACGGCCTTTCCGCAACGGAACGCCCCACTCCAGCAAGCCCACGGGCATAAAGAAGAATTGATAATGCTCTGAAAGCTCCGGCCTCACATCTCTGCCGAAACCTCGACCCCAGCTTTCCGCCATCCGTAACAGCATCGCAGCCCTGGGATTGAACCCGGATTCCTTCTCTTCATTCTATTGTTGCAATGCTTGCCACACACGCATTCCCTCAGGGGTTGACTGCACCAGAGGGGTTGAGGAAAGCCTTGCAACCTAGCATCGCGTCCGGGATGCCTCAGTGTCAAGAAAAACGCCCTGCCGCCGACGCCCCTTGCCCGGCGGACCCGGCTTGCCATGCCTCGCCCTGCCCTGAAATCATGGCCCGGTCCGTTCCACCCCGCCTCCAGGAGATCCCCATGCGACTTCGCCTGCTCGCCCTCGCTGTCCTCATCGCCAATTATGCATAGCGTCTCTACACCGCCATCGATGCCGTCGACCAACTAAGCTCCTGTCCCGTACATTCCGTTAGTAACATTGCGCAGCCCGTCTTTTGCGCTCACGATATGGTTACTTCTAGGCTTTCAATTACGTTTCACGCTTGCGGATCTAGCATTTGCGTTCAGGCATGGCGTGCATCAGAAGTCACATTACTCGTTTGTTAATTCTTGTGCTTCTCCTGTCTGAGGTCTCGTTCCAATGACGTACCGCGGTGACTCCACCCTGCGAAGGCGCCGATCTTTACCCGCTGCCGTCAGCTTCGTCTCAAAGCTGAATGGATGCACTCAACCTTCAATTGTCATGACTACAGGCGCGGAGCTCTGGGTTCTTAAGTTCAGGAATTTCGGAAACCCCAACGCCTTGCTTAATGAGGCCGTCGGCACAGGACTGATGTCCCAAATGGGTCTTCCCACTCCTAGATGGAGCCCTATTCTCGTCACGGATGAGTTTATCGATAGCCATCCTGAGGCATGGTTTCAGCGTCCCGGCATAACCGCCCTCCGGCCGGAACCCGGTCTGCATTTCGGCTCCCGCCTTACGCTATCGGCAGACGGGCTTCCAACCTACCAGGTAATCCCAACCCTTTGGCATGATCGCGTCGCGAACCGAGAAGATTTTGCCGGCGCATTGGTGGCCGACCTGTGGACCAACAATTGTGACCGGAGGCAATGCCTGTTTCTCTCTACCGGCCACAAACTGCACGCTACATTTATCGATAACAATGCTTGCTTCGGCGGATTTAAGGGAACGGCACGCGCATCTCCTCGGCTACTTATGATGCCTAGTCCACAGCTTTTCGTGGAGGCGCTGAAAGAGAGCGTTCTCTCGCATTGGAAGAGGGTCGTCGACCGAATCAGTGAAGCGCCTCTGGATCAACTCTTCGAGCAGATTCCATCTGAGTGGGCGGATGCCTCGGCAGTCCACCACACTCGTGCCCAACTCACGTCGAGGCACAACCGACTTGAAGTTATGCTCGCTGAGGCTGTTGCGTATCTCCGCGGCGGCGCTGTCGGCGTTGATGTGAGTGCTCGCTCGACTCTGGAGCCGCGAAGGACGTCCAGTTGGGGCAAACAGGTGTAGTCACCACCTGGAGTCACCCCCCTCACGCGCGTTTTCTCTTCTGATTCAGCCGAACGATATACGGGAAGGCTCCTGTATTGGCAGTACGATGTCTATAATGACATCGCTTGATCGCAAGCGGAATTGAACATCGGCAGCCGTTGCCAGTGTCACAATATCGGAATTGATCCGTCAAACTAGCGCGATACTCAAAATCGGGAATGGCAAACGCGTTTCTGAGATCTTTTGCTGGGAGATGGCAGGAAGCGGAATATATTTCAAACGAGCCTCGATACCCGCAAGGGAAAAGCGGTCCAGGCGATTGGACAACGTGCATGACCAAAGAACCCCTGAAGTACGTACAAGTCGACTATGTACCATCTGCGGCTGACCAACGAGGAGTTCCATGGGTTCTTGTTGCTGTTGATTCGGAAGATCCTGATGGAATGGTGAGAATCATTGAGGCGGAACGATGTTGGTCTCAAGTCGAGGCTGACGATAAGGAATATTTGGAAGCCTTGCTGGCTGACTGGAAGAAAACATCCAATCGTGACGGGGACGCGCTCCTTGCGTCGCTTGGCGAACTGTCCCTTGGACCAATCAGAACGGCTTCGACAGGTCAGTGCGCTCAAGAAGATATCGCAACCGCTTTCAAGCATGCCAACTGAGTCCCAGGGGGTATATCGGCGCGGATTCGGTCACGATACAACTCGCCGTGAAGTCCATACCCCATAATGCTCCCCCTCGCACCATTGCATTACACAATGCCGGTTCTACTGACTCCTGCCACCGAACTGTGCAAATTGGCATGAATTCAAAAATGGGGTAATCGATATCGTGATGGCCCTTCCTTGACTCCCGCTCCGGGCTCTCGCATCATCAAAAGAGCCACTATGAAGCCTGCCCCCAGACACTGGAAAGCGCTCGCATGCCTGCTCAGTCTGGTACTCGTCTGCTTCATGACGGTCGAGGTCTCGCACGGCCACCCCGCAAACGACCCCTCAGGCCAGCATTGCCAGATCTGCGCGATGGCCCACATGGCCGTCGAAAACCACCCCACGGTCTTCACCCAGCGCATTGAGCACGTCGTCGCGGCCATCATTCCGGCAGAACCCCAGGCTGGCTCCCGCTCTGTCGTCTTTACGCGCTTCATACGCCCTCCGCCCGGCGTCTCCATCCTTTTCGCGTAGAGCAGATTTCCTCAAGCTGCACCGAAAAGCAACAGCTCGCTGTGGCCTTTCCATGATGAAATGACGTCCCTCTTAATCCGGGTCAGCAGAAAATCAGGAAATCCGCTCTCGTACTCATCCACGCGCTGCCGGTTCATTGCAGGCGTGTAGCAGTACCCGCAGCAATACACTTCTGGAGACACCATGGTTTTCCCCTCTTTTGGTAAGAGGCTGTGCGCTCTTTTCCTCTTTTGCTCGTCTCTCTGTTTCCTCTCCTCCGCGCATGCGCAACCGCGCACAGAAGGCAGTATCATCGGGACGGTCACGGACATATCCGGTGCCGTCATCCCCGGCGCCAGCGTCAAGCTCGTCAATCCGGTCAGCCACCTCACCCGCTCCGCCACCACAGGCAGCAGCGGCGTCTTTCATTTCCCCGCGCTCCCGTTCGGCAATTACAGGCTCACCGTCCGCTCCAAGGGCTTTGCCGTCACCTCGCAAGCCGTCGGTATCACGTCCATCCTGCCGCAGACGCTCACCATCGCCCTCAAGGTCGCCGCGGCCACGCAGACCGTCACCGTGCAGGCTGCCGGGCCTCTCAGCACGCCCACCGCGCTCCAGACCACTGTCGCCCGCGCAACTTTCACCAAAATCCCGCTGGAAAGCAGTACCTCTGCCATCAGCTCGCTGGTCATGCTCACCACTCCCGGCGTCACGGCTGACTCCAACGGCATGATCCACGGCATGGGCGACCACGCCGAAAACACCTACTCTCTTGACGGCGAGCCCATCACTGACCAGATGAGCAAGACCTTCTCCAACCAGCTCCCGTCCAATGCCATCCAGTCCGTCAAGGTCATCTCCGGCGCGCCGCCCGCCCAGTATGGAGACAAGACCAGCCTCGTCATTGAGGTAACGACCCGCTCCGGAGAAGGCGTCACCCATCCCACTGGCAGCGTCTCCAGCTCCTACGGAGCCTTCGGAACCGCCACCAGCGGCTTCGATATCAGCTATGGCGGCCAGAAATGGGGCAACTTCTTCGAAATCGACGGCCTCAATTCCGGCCGCTTCCTCGACGCGCCCGAATTCTCCGTCTTCCATGACCTGGGCAATCAGGAAAACGCCTTCGACCGCATCGACCGCCAGTTCGACCCGCACGACTCCATTCGCCTCGACCTCAACTACAGCCGCTCCTGGTTCCAGACGCCCAACACCTACGACAATCTCAACATTCAGAACGTAATCCGCGGCGGCAACGGCCCCAATCCCGTCTTCGCCAACGTCGGCAACGCCGATCAGCGCGCAAAAATCGGCACCTTCGACATTGCTCCCACCTACACCCGCCTCATCAGCAACAGCGCCGTCTTCACCTTTGGCGTCTATGTCCGCAGAACATCCTTCAACTACATCCCCACCAACAACCCTCTTGGCGATCTCGGCCCCACTGACCTGCAGCAGGAATCCATCGCCCAGCAGCGCTCGCTCCTCAACGCTGGCGCCGTCACCACCCTCACCTGGACCCACGGCATCAATACCGTCCTCGCGGGCGCCGACTACAACTCCGCCTTCCTCAATGAGCACTTCCACCTCGGCATCGTCAACAACCTTCTCAACGCCCCCTGCCTCAACGCAGCCGGCAATCCCATCTACGGCTACTCCAGCCCTTCCAACTGCCCCATCGGAGACTACGGCAATCCCGGCTTCAACACCGCGCTCGCGCCCTACGACCTCACGCGCGGCGGCAGCCTCTATACCTTCAACGGCCACGCCGACATAAAAACCACCGGCCTCTACGTCGAGGATCAGATCAAGTCCGGCCCTTGGTTTGCCAACGTCGGCATGCGCGGAGACCTCTACAACGGCCTCAGCTCCGCCAGCCAGGCCGAGCCTCGCGTCAACGTCGCCTACACCATCGTGCGCACCGGTACAATCCTGCGCACCTCCTACGCCCGCACCCTCGAAACGCCTTACAACGAGAATCTCGTCCTCTCTAGCGAAGGCTGTGCCAACCGCGTTCTGTCACCGCTGCTCAGTTGTTCGTCCAACTTCACCACTCCGCTGCGCGCCGGCCCCCGCGATGAAACCCATGTCGGCTTCGAGCAGCACATCGGACGCCACCTCAACGTCAGCGCCGACTATATCTGGAAGTACACCCAGTTCGGCGGCGACTTCAGCGTTCTCGGCAACACGCCCATCACCTTCCCCATCGAATGGCATAACTCCAAAATCACCGGCATCGCCGGTCGCGTCGATGTCACTCACTTCCGCCGCCTGCTCGCCTACATGGCCTTCTCATCCGTGGCCGCACGCTTCTTCCCGCCGCAGGTCGCAGGCGCCGGCGCAACCGTCGGTCAAACTGGATTCCCCTTCCGCATCGACCACGACGAGAAATTCAACCAGACCACCCACATCCAATACTCGCTGCCCCTGCCCACCGCCCCCTGGATCGGCTTCAACTGGCGATTCGACAGCGGCATGGTCGCCGCTGCCGTGCCCTGTTACAACCCGCTCTCCCACGACGCCAACAGCGCCTGCGCCAACAGCTCCACCACTCTCAACGGTCAGCCCGCCATCGCCCTGGTCGATAACAACCTGCCGCCCGGAAAAAATCCCATCACCGGCGGGCCCGTCTACGTTCCCCTCACCGCCGATCAGGAAATGCAGGCCGGCCTCGAGTGCGATGGTGTCAAAGCCACGCTCGGCCATCCGCTGCCCGCGGTCTGCCCGGCAAATGAACTCACTTCCTCGGTCGTCTACATTCCCGCTCCCGGCACTGGCGACAACGACCACAATCCGCCTCGCGTTCGGCCGCGAAGCCTCTTCGATCTCTCCGTCGGCGACAGCAATCTCTTCGCCCGCGGCAAGCGCCGCTGGAGCGTCGTATTCACCGCCCTCAACATCTCCAACAAGTACGCTCTTTATAACTTCCTCTCCACTTTCAGCGGCACACACTATGTCACTCCCCGCGCGCTGACAGCAAAAATCGCATACCACTTCTAGGGCAATTCCTGAGTTGCTGTGGCCCTTGAGCATTTCCCCTATTGGCATAAACCGAAGAGAGAATCTCAACGCAGCTTTTCCGTTAAGAAAAGCTGCGCCTGGTTGAATTCAGGAAGTTTACAGTAATAGGGGAACTGCTCTAAGCCGGTACACTCAAGTCGACGCGACCAGCAGGGAGCGGCGACACTGCTAAAAAACGGCAACCACACAATAACGCAGGAATTGCCATAAGCTGCTGCATCCCATGCTTCGTCTCCCCGGCGAAGCATGGCCCCTGACATAAACAGGACTTATACGCGAGCAACCCTCTGCAGAGGTGGATATCTGTTGCTGACAGGAAGCTGACTCCGCTTCCGCGTGTCAATTACTGGCGGACACAACCGGTCTATAAATCTTCTCCAGAACTTATCGGCAACTGAAAGATTGTGCCCGCTTTCCTGCCATGCAATCCGGAAATGTTATCCCAGATGACACTTTCCTGTGCTTCTTGTTCCATTTTTGATTCGCGCCTTTGACGCAACGACTCTTATGTGGGTTACACTGCCACTGTGAATACTTCAACCTTAGTTTCCGAACTCGACAAACAGATCGCCCGTCTGCGCGAAGCCCGTAACCTTCTCACTGACGAATCCGGCACAGCTCGTCGTCGCCGGAATGCGCATCAGAAACCCGCTAAGAAGCGCGTATTAAGTGCGGAGGCGCGCGCTAAGATGGCTGCTGCGCAAAAGCGCCGCTGGGCTGCATACCGCAAGGCAAAGTAACTTCCAGCGCTTTCGCCTGCTATCTCGTTCCGGAGAGTCCTTTCTCCCTTCGCCCGGTACCATGTGCTTTGGCGCTTGCGCATGACGTGTATCTCGGCGCCGCTCTCGAGCTCTTGTGATGCAGGCGGGCAGCAGATAACTCGCCGTGATGGACCACCGTACCAGTCGCTGACTGGCTCACTCGGAATTTCAGTCACAGCTTTCAAAAACTTCAGGGGCCCGTCCCGGACCCCTGATAAGTGACTCGCTTGTGCCCATCACTCAGTGTGACTCGCGCACCGTCATCACCGCCAATCCCATCGGCGGCACCGTGACACTCAGTTGCCCGTCATGCACGTCCTCGAGCTGCGGCGGACCTATCTTGGATGCCTTCTTCAGTTCCTTGATCTGTTCCAGCGTGGGATACTTCGGGCTTCCCATCGCCTTCCACGCCGCCAACGTGTCGCCGTGATGCGCATCTACGCGATGAATTCGCGCCACCGCATTCTCGCCCAGCCCTCTCAGGTCAAATTGAATCGTCCTGTCGTGGCCCGCTGCGCCCGGTTCCACCAGGTTCCACGCCGCAATCACCAGCGTGCCGTCGGCGCGCCGTGTCACCAGCGCATCATCCGCCTTTGCCGGCAGCCGTACGTCACCCAGCTTGTGCAGCAGCGCAAACGCATCATACGCCGGCTTCGGAATCCCATTCTCCGCCACCAGCCCGAATCCGCCGTAGAACGGCGTCTTCTTCACACCCTGCTCTTCAAACACGTCCGAGAACGACCAGTACGACATCATCTGCACCTTCCCGTCGCACTCACGAATCGTGTTCGCCAGCCATGGCCCCATGTAAATCGAGTCCGTAATGTCCTGGTGATTCGCATAGCTCGCGTTGAACTCGCTCCAGATCAGCGGGATATGCGGCCGCGCGGAGTGCAGAATCTCCTCGTGCACTTTATCGACCGCGTAGCACACCATCTGGTGCGGCGGTATCTTCCGGTCGTCGTGGAACACGTTCTCCGCTGAATCATCTCCGTACACATGCGTCGATACAAAATCCAGCGGCACATGGTCCTTGGTCGCATGCGCGATCAAATCTCCTACCCACGCCGCCTGCGCCGTCGCCGGACCGCCCACGCGCAGCCGCGGACTCACCGCCTTCAGCGCCCGCGCTGTGTTGTCGTACAGCTCGAAGTAGCTCGCCTGTCGCGGCTTACCGCCCCAGAACCCGATGTTCGGCTCGTTCCACACCTCGAAGTACCACGTCGAGACTTCCGCAATCCCATACCTCTTGATCAGGTGCCGCGCAAAAGCCTCGATCAGCGCATCCCACTTGGCATAACTCGACGGCGGAGAAATATTCGGCTTATACCAGAACGCCTGATAGATCGGCTTTGCCGCCAGCGCCTTCGGCATGAAACTGATCTCCACAAAGGGTTTGATCCCGTGCGCCAGCAGCGCGTCGTAAATGTGATCGACATAAGTCCAGTTATATTCCGGCTTTCCGTCCTTACCTACGCTGTAAACGCCGTTCTCATCGTCCAGAATCCCGTGAAACCGCACATACTCAAACTCCGTGACCTTCTTCACCTTGGTCAGGTCCTTCTGGTATTGCGCGCGCATCACCAGGTGGGCTCTTCCTGACCCGAACATCTTCTCCCAGAAATGCGGAAACGGCTGCCCCTGCGCGATGGTATCCACCGTGATGGTCTGCGCCGTACTGCCGGCGGCCATCACAGGAGCACTTGCCGGCTGCTGCGCCGCTGCATACATCGTGCAGCCTGCCAACAGTGCGGCGGAAATAAAAAGAGACGGGAAGCGAAACATGATCTTCTCCAGAAATGGCCGGTAAATGGGTAAATTGCTTACCCGAATAAGATAACTGGCGGCTGCACAGAGCGCCTTTCCCGCGCCGTCACACACCGCTCTTGTCTGAGAAATCCGGGGTGCTTCACGCGGAAGCACCCCGGAAAATCAACCAGCCGTTAGAAGCTGAACCGTGCCTGCAACTGCACCGTTCTGCTGCCTAGCGCGCCCCCCGTTTCTGTCCCGAAGGTGGTACTCGGTGTCACCACCCCGGATGGACTGACAGACCCAAGGTAGCCGCTGATACCCGACGGGTTCAGATTCACGACATTCAGCAGGTTATACGCATCGGCGCGAATCGTTAACTTCGCGTTGTCGCCCAGCACCCTCATATTCGGCAACCCGAAGGCTTTGCTCAGCGAGCCGTCCAGGTCGCTGTATCCGGGACCGGTCAAGCTGTTCCGTTCGATGCCCGGCCTCGGTACAGGCGAGAAGCTGGGGAACGTCGCGCCCGCGACATACGTCGGCGGAGTGAAGTATTTCGTGGCATTGGCGCCAAAGTCGGGATTCACGGCCTGCTCGAAGTCATGGTTGGACAGGCTCCTTCCATATCCACCCAGGTTCGCAGCCGGACGAAGAGTCCCG
>JAJZIF010000087.1 GCA_021810735.1 Acidobacteriota bacterium | reverse complement strand
GCCCCATCGGAGTTCCTCCCACTTTATCCGATGAAGCCACACTGCAATCTTATTCAACTTATTTTAGAGACAGGACACTAGCACCATCTGGTGGATCTCTGTGCGGTCGTGGGCGTGTTGGTGATCGATTACGATGGCGTTTACGATCCTCGGCTTGTCAACGATCGCCTTCTTCTTGGCCTCAAGGGAACGATGTCGAAATATGAACTGAATCTCCTGCGGCAACGAGGACTTGCGGCACGGGACTCCAAAGCTAAGCGCGGAGAGTTACGCTTCTCTCTTCCGCCTGGTTACTGCTGGAATGATGTGGATCAGATCGAGATCGATCCAGATGAGCGTGTCAGCGAGACGATCAAGCTGATGTTCCGCAAGTTCCGGGAACTTGGGAGTGCGCGTCAGTTGTTCCTGTGGGCCAGAGATGCAGAGATCAAAATCCCTGTGGTTCGACAGAATGCCAGGCATCAGAAGCTCACTTGGCAGACGCCTGCCTATCACAATCTTGTTGAGATGATGCAGAATCCTATCTATGCTGGCGCGTATGCGTTCGGGCGGCGGACGCACCGGGTTCAAATCGTCGATGGTCGGCCGCGAAAGACAATAGGACACCGCAAACCAATGCACGCCTGGAATGTGCTGATCCAGGATCATCATGAGGGCTACATCGGCTGGGAAGAGTTCGAGGAGAACCGTCGCATGCTGACTGAAAATGCATACATGCTGCAGCGAGCCTCCCGGAAGGCTGCACGCGGGGGTAGGGCTCTACTCACTGGCCTGGTCCGCTGTGTCGTTGTGGGCGGATCATGCACGTGTTCTGTGGGATGAGGTCGGGCCACGCACATCGGTATCAATGTCGGGGCGATGATGCACATGTTGGTGTTGGCCAATGCATAGGAATCGGAGGAGTCCGAATCGACCAGACGATCGCAAATCACATCATGGATGCTGTCACTCCGCTTGCGGTCGAGGCTGCGCTCGGAGCTGCGCAACGGGTGATAAGGGCCGATGATGATCTGAGGCGGGCAACAACGCGCGATCTGGAGCATGCCCGTTACGAGGCATCGCTGGCATCGCGCCGGTACGAAGCCGTTGATCCGGCAAAACGTCTGGTGGCCCGTGAGCTTGAGTCGCGATGGAATATCGCTCTTGAGCGTGTCGCCCAACTGGAGCAGCGACTCGCTCGTATGGACGAGCAGACATCTTCTCGCCCGCAAGTCGATAAGGACAGCTTGCTGGCGCTCGCGCATGACCTGGCATCGGCTTGGAATGCGCCCAGCGCCACGATGCGAACCAAGCAACGGTTGACTCGGGTTCTGATACAGGAGGTCGTCATCGATCTGGACAATGCCAAAGACGAAGTCGCTATGACGGTCCACTGGACAGGTGGAAGGCACACCGAGATCCGCTTGGCTCGCACCCGGACCGGCCGATATCCCGATGATCGGCATCCCAGCCCTGTGGAGGTGATCCGAACGCTCGGCGGACACTGGCCCGATCGACAACTCGCGGTGACGATGAATCGAATGCGGTGCAAGAGAAACGATGGCGAGTCCTGGACGACACTTCGCGTGCGTGCGCTGCGCGAACGACTCGGAGTACCGGAGTTCGATACTGCTGCGGCAGGTCCGGAGACTATCAGTGTTGATGAAACTGCGCGACGACTGAAGATCTGCGTGGGATCCGTAATCCGCCTTATCAAGGCCGGCGTACTACCTGCCCAGCAACTCATGTCTTGTGCTCCATGGAAAGTACCCGTCGCGGCTCTCGAATCAAAGCAGGTCAAGATAGGCGTGCAGGATGTGATCGACAGAAGACCTCTCAAAGTGCTTCAGTATCACCAAAACAAGACTCTCAAGCTCCCCGGCTTCTGAAGGAGGATGCACCATGAAAGACGATCCCCGCGCTTGCCGCGGAAGACGAAGACGTGACCGGAATACGGTTGCTGTTCCAGCACCGTCTCGACCAGAGTACTGAGTCCCTGAAAGCCGCGCCGCAGATCGGTGAATCCGGCTGCGATCCAGATCCGCGTGCCTGTCCTCAGCTCGATCATCGCAACAGGCTCCCCAGCACCGCCTGCACCAGTGCCGGATCGACGCCGCTCTCTACGCTCACCAATGCGCGGCCCGGCAACTCAATGTGAATCGAACCTGACGCGACTGCCAGGGGCGCGACTTCAGGCGCCCTCACACTGTCCGGCTCGCCGGTCACGGTCACCGGCAAAAGATCAGTTCGCGGCTGGCTGGCGGCCCAGCCAATCCCTTTGCGGTGCTCGTACCTCCACTGGAAGACCTGGTTGGCGTTGACTCCGTGCTCACGCGCTACACGCGCGATCGATGCGCCCGGCATCAGCGCCGCTTCAACGATCCGCCGCTTCTCCTCCGCCGTGCGATACACCCGCTTCCCCCGGCCACCATCCCCAGCAACTTGTATCGCATCGCTCACAAACAAATCGTCGGCCACGCAGACGCTCATGTCTATACGGCCAGACCCGGACGCTTACGGGCAGACCAAGACCTAACACATTTGATCATTACTATTTCTGATTCAGTTTAGAATTCTGGGTAATTGAAAGCGGGTCTAACACTTACGTCACAACGATAGGCGCCCTTGGAATACCGCGAAAGATGATGATGAGCATCGATGCCCTTCTCACCTCGATACTCCTACATCTGCCATGCCCACCCCACCGATCTCGAGTGAAATCTGCTGTACTCCCAGCCGCAATTGGTTTCGAACGTCTGCGGTAGTGATCCGGTCTCCAATCCGCTTGAAAAATGGTACCGACAGTGCAGCGATGGCATATCCTCGATCATCTAAAATCGGGAAACTGACATTCATCACTCCGCGTACTTGGTAGCTCGATCTTTCTTCATAGCCTTGTTTCCGTATTTTCGATAGGTGCATATGTAAGTCCTTCGGTACCTTTGCCTTGGTTTGGCGTTGCCACTCCAAAATTTCTAAGTCGCGGACCTCTGCTCGCTGATACGCGAGAATCACATAACCTGTGGCGGCTTGCATCAAATCGACGGTTGCGCCTGCCTTCACATACCAACCACTGCTAGCGGGAGCATTGACGTGCGCCAGAATGACGACCTTTCCTCCGTCTACCACTCCTAAATGGCAGGATTGGTTGAGAGCCTGGGTGACCCGATGCATGACTGGTAATGCTTCGACGATCAATCGCTTCTCGGGAGGATGTTCCTGTCCCATCTTGAACAAGCGAAGCGTCAAGCGAAATCGCTCGCCATCTGAGGACTGAGAGATGTACCCTCGCTGTTCAAGGCAGATCAGCATCCGAAATACTTCAGAGACAGTGCGTCCCAGCTTTCGGGCTACCTCACTCTTTGTCATTGCCTCGGAAGTAGATGCAAAAAGCTCCAGAATATCCAAGCCCTTTTCTAGGGCCGGCGTCGTATATCGTTCCTTGGCTGGATCTCTAGTGGAAACAGCTATTAATTCCTTCATGTAAGTTTCACCTGGACCCTGCATCGCTGCTGACCATTAACTGTTTTTGTTATAAAGCGGTTTGCTATATCGGCTCGACTGAAATCGCATTATGGACTCGTCTGAAGCGTCCGAATAATTCACTCAAGGGCAGATGACTTGCCAGATCGTGCCAACGAACGCAGCCCAACTTTCAGTTTGGGGCACGACCGGCAACAATGCCACATCGCTTTTCAACATTTGGCATAGGCGATCTAAACTCTCATTTGCAAAAAGTTTGTGTCCAGTCCTAGAAATGTATTGAAAGGTCGAGACGAGGTCCACTGCTGTCGATGGTTTCCGCGCTCTCCTTTTGTGTATAGCCACACCTATGAGGCTTATAGAGTAAGTTTTTCCTGATTATGTACGATTCGCTACATCGACCAGTAGGCCCCCTTGATCGGTAACAGTGCCATGCGTTTCCGCTGGTCCGGCACCAGTTTCATCGATGGCGATTTACATTGGAGCTATTGTTTCGATAATTGAAAGATATTTTCCATCAACAGCCATTTCTCTCCAGGCTTTGCTTGTGGAAGTGCTTGCTGAAAAGTACTCATGAGGTGCTCCCATTCCTGTACTTTTTCATTTTTCTCATCTGCATTTTTCTTCGCATCAAATGAGAATGCGTCGGTCACCTCCATAATCATGAACATTCGTTGTTCTAGCAGATATATCTCCATTTCCAGAATTCCTGCATTATGAAGACTGGCCTTAACTTCAGGCCAGATGTGTTCGTGATACCGCTTGTATTCCGCGATCAGTTTGGGATCACTTTTGAGGTCTAACGTGAGGCAATAACGTTTCATTTATTCACTTTCTGGAGAGACAATTTCCCGTATCGGACGCCAAAAAATCATCCAATAGAATTTGTCATCAGTAGAGATCGAGTTTTAACGTGGACTGACATTTGACAAAAAGATGTAGTGCGACTTCAACCGTCAGTATATTGGTTCATGCGGCGGTCCAGCCTCCATCGATCGGCAAGACGGCGCCATTGATAAATTCGGCTTCTGACGAGCATAGATACCGGACCAGATGGGCCACGTCCTCCGGCTTGCCCAATCGTCCGATAGGTTGCCGGGAGATCAATTCGGCACGAATTTTCTCCTTTTCATGTGCATGGTATTTCTCCAGATAGCCTTCCACGAAAGGAGTGTCTACGGTTCCGGGAGCTATGCAATTGACGCGAATTTCCTTCGGATAGTCGACGGCCAACTGCCGGGTCATCGCAAGGATCGCACCTTTGCTTGTGCAGTAAGCGAACCGCTGTTTCACTCCGACATAGCCCGCCACGGAACCGATATTGACAATGCATCCCCGGGTTGCGAGCAAAAGAGGCAGAGACGCTTTCGTAACCAGATAAACCGAGCGTACATTCACGTTCATGAGGCGATCGAAATCGGCTTCGGAGGTTTTCATGATGTCGCCTACGCACCCGATGCCCGCATTGTTCACCAGAATATCCAGTTTTGATAGCCCAGAAGTGACCGCCTGAATGGAGTCTGCTGCAGTCACGTCCATGTGGACTGCCTTTGCGGATGAGAGCGAGGACGCAAGCTTTGTCGCAGCCTCCACATTCAGGTCTGCGATCAAGACATGTGCGCCGGCCTGCGCAAGCGTTCTGCATGTTGCCGCACCAATGCCGCTGGCGCCGCCTGTAACAAGGGCGACTTTGCCGTCCAGTCTGTAAGGCTGTTCTCTGTCGTTCATGCCTGGAATTCTCCCTTTGGGTTATGGCTCTGCGATTGGGATGGGCTCACCACCACGGCGGCTCGATCGATAGGCTGCTTCCACGATGCGCATGGTCTTAATGGCATCTTCCACGCTTGCCGGAAGAACGTCTGTCGTTCCTTCCACGTGTGCCTGGAGCGAGCCCATGGATCCCATAAAAGCATCGGGAAACCAATTTCCTTGTATCGGGAGCAACCGCATCGGTTTCCCGTGTTGGACGTACTCCAGTGTATCCGGTTCTCCAACGGGATAATTGAGGTTCACGCCCATTTTCGCGCGAACCGCGCCTTCGGTTCCCTCCCACTGGATGTAGCTCCGCTGCAAAGCCGGACCAAAATCATGGCTGTGGTTGGTCGCAATGTAAGCGCGTTTCCAGTCTCCGTAATCGAGAACAATGACGCTTTTTGTCGCGGCTAGATTTGGCGTCCGAGGGTTGCGCACAGTTTTCGCATACACACCCTGCGGGTCTCCCAGCCATGAGCGCATCAGGTCGATGTAATGAATGCTGTGATACAGAATTTCCAATCTAGGCGCATTCGCCAGAAATGGCCAAATCTCCCATGGCTGATGCACATTGACTTGCACCTCCATGTCATGCACCGCTCCCAGCATCCCGGCGTCGCGCAAGCCGGTTGCCGCGAGCATATTGGGAGCCCAGCGCAATTGGAAATTCACCGCGGCCGTCAATCGCTTTTTTCGGCAGATCGACAGAATGATTTCAGCCTCTTCGATCGTCTCTCCCATCGGCTTTTGCATCAATACGGCACTGCCATCGGGGAGCAGCGGCAACAATTTCGGCAACATCGCCGCCGGTACGGCAATGTCGAAAACGGATTTCTTTGGAGCGCGATCTATGGCTTCAGAAAGCGAAGTTGTGGCCAGACCGATGCCGTTTTCCGCAGCCAAACGGCTGGCCTTTTCCAAATCCAGGTCGACGATGGCCGCTACAGGAAACCCAGCTTTCCGATACGCCGGCAAATGGGCGTTCTGGACGACATTGCCGGCACCCACGATCACGATCGGGCGGGACTCGTTCGGCAGCGGGGGCGTTTTTTGATTCACGAGTGAGATCGGATCCATTGTTTTGGGATTTTGTTTTGGAATTTGCAATGACGAATTGATCCATCGGCTCCAGATCGCGCTTAGTTCATCACACTGAAATCCATTTCTACATCGAGCGCTTTGTTGCACAAAAGCGGCTCTTGCGAAGCGCCGCTTTATCCTATCCTAGCCGCAATGGCTGCGGTCAGGAAGCGCGCACCGCAAGCGAGGAGAATTTGCTCCCAGAGCGCTATCCATCTGACCGGCAAATAAATCGGCGACCGGCAAATAAATCGGCGATCAGGCATTCGTTGCCTTATTGCGACACTTCCGGTTCTGTTCACGCCTGCCGGCACGCCTGAATCAGGTCAGCGAAACTTTCAGAGCTGCCGCGTAGTCCGTCTTCGGTTGATAGCTTTTTGGCAGTTCCACCCGCAGCCCCTCGGCAGTTTGCTTCCAGCTCAGCCTCTCTTCTGTTCCTAGCAATTGAACCTGTTGGATCTTGCCGGGATTGTTGGGCGATGCGGTTCCCAGCGCCTGTATCGTGACCGCATCTGCCGGCCAACCGAGCACAATGGCATAAATCACTGTGTTGGCTTTGTTCCGCGTAAACCGGATGTCCCGGGGGCCAAGTTTACTGATGCTGGTGCCCTGGAATGATCCGCTCTTCACCATGTCCGGTCCCTCGCCATAGACCTTCCATGGCCGCGTGGCGTAGATGGCTTCGCCATTGACCTGCATCCAGTCCGTGATCTTGTCGAGGACCGCGATCTCCTTGCGATCGATGGTGCCGTCGGGCTTTCCGGGAATGTTGAGGATGAAGGTGCCGTTCTTGCTGACGGTGTCGATCATCCAGTGAATTACGTCCCTGGGCTGAAGGTAGCCCCCGTATTCTCCCGGGTGATCGAACAGCGCGCGATTGTAGTGCCAATCGCCAATGCAGGTCTCCGACTGCCACGGATACGGCATAATCTGGCTGGTAAGACCGCGTTCATAGTCGGCGACCAGCGCCTTTGCAAGTCGATCCGGGACCTGCTTGCCAGTCAGCACGGCTTCCATCTTTCCGCCGTGAGTGCTTAGGTTGCGGTTGTAGAAATACGCGCCGATGTTCATGCCGCCCCATCCCAGCGGAAGCAGTGAGTTGTCAAAGTAGACCAGGTCCGGATCGTGCTGGTCGATCAGATCGCGTGTCCGGTCGTAGAAGTTCTTCACGTAAGAAACATCGGGCAGCGCGTCAGCCGGGTGTTTGGCTCCATACAGCCGCTGTGGATCGTAGCCTTGCCACCATTGGTTCTTTCCCTCGTCTGCAGTCAGATCGCCATCGTAAGGGACGCCTGCGAGCGGGCCTGTTTTGTCGGCGCCGTGCGAGGTCTGAAACCACCACCAGTTGCGCGCCTGGTGGATGGTTACGCCGAATCGCATCTCCTGCTTGCGCGCCGCTGCCGCCCAGATGCCGACCACATCGCGATGAGGGCCAATGTTCTGCGCATTCCATGGCTGGTGTTTGGAGTTCCAGGCATCGAAGCTATCGTGATGGTTCGCCAGGGCGATGAACAGTTTGGCGCCTGCTTTTTTATAACGCTCGATCAGTTCCTCGGGTTGCCAGTTGAGCAGTGTCCATTGCGGGCACAGGTCTTTGTATCCAAACTTTGAAGGGTGGCCGTAATGCGCCAGCTGATTGCCATATTGTTTGGACCCCTGCATGTACATGTTGCGCGCATACCAGTCGCCATTCTCCGGCACGCATTGGGGGCTCCAGTGGGCCCAGATGCCGAACTTCGCGTCGCGATACCATTCCGGAGCGTCATACTGGAGCAGCGAATCCCACGTTGGCTTATACTGGCCGCTGCCACTTAAATCGGCGATGGGAGAATCCATCGGCACACCGTCCCAAGATCCTCCGGGGATGGGCAGTTCCGGTGGCTTGCCCCAGCCCGTCGGGCTCCAGGTTTGCTCGTTGAGTTTTTCTTTTACAATCTTTCCATTTTGCAACGCATAAAAAACTCTCTGGTCAGCCGGTGTCGCACAGAATTGGGCGTAGTCTTCCGTGAACTTGTCGAATCCACCGCCTGTGGGTGATCCCGTATCTCCGCTTGCTTGCGCTGACGCCGGCATGGCGGCCGCCGCCGCGGCCGAACCGATCAGTTTGCAGAAATCCCTTCGCTTCATCGATCGAATCTCCTCAATTTCGAAATAGTATCTCGGCAGGACAACTCACAGAGCGCAATCGTGATGCGGTAACGTGGCCTTCCATGTCCGAGGTCAAAGCACTCCATTGACAGGCGTAGCGGATGATGGTCGTTGGGGAGAGGTTTAACCTGTGCAATCATAATTGTTTATCAGTGAGATTGCGTTTCCGGAGTTGTGGAACGTTCCGTGGACCGGACAAGCACCTATATTCCCTCTCGCGGCATCTCTTTACGGACAAAGATCGTGTTCTGGGTGGGTTCGGACTCGCATTCGATGGCGAGTGTAGTTACCGGAGCGTCCGGCGCGTCCTGCGGCAGTCCAGGAAAACGTGTCTGAAAGCGGTTTTGAGTGAACTTCAACTGCTGCCCGGTCTTGAGTATGCGGGCAGACTTGACGCCCGTCCTTAGGCCGCTGATCGCCACGTATTCACCCGGCCAGAAGTGTACATGCATATAGAGCGTGTTGCCCTTCCGAGTGAAGTTCGCATAGGTAGACTGGCTTACCTGACACGGGTCCGATTCATAGATCGTGTCGCCATTGCTGGCCATCCATTGACCCACCTCTGTAAGAACACGCACAGAGGGTTCAGGTACGGAGCCATCGTTGCGGGGACCGATGTTAAGGAGATAATTTCCACCACCACGAGCGCACGTTATCAAATTCCTCACGATCGTCTTTGCACTCTTCCAGTTGTCATCAGCCCGCTGGTAGCCCCAACTGTCGTTCAATGTCATGCAGGACTCCCACGCACGGCCACCGGTTTCCGCAGTGATGTGCTGCTCGGGCGTGGAGAAATCCCCCTGCAGACCATTGCGGTTATTGATGATGATTTCCGGTTGTAAATCAAAGACCATCTTATTCATCCGAACGGACTCCCAGCCTGCTGCGCTTAACGGCCAGTCCACGTCATACCAAAGTACATCCACCTTGCCGTAGTTGGTCATTAGTTCCCGGACAAGTCCATGAGTATATGTGACAAAGCGTTGGCGCGCCGCCTCATCCGTAGCACACTTGGCGCCATCGGGATGGTGCCAGTCCATCAGCGAATAATAGAAGCCGACTCTCAGACCTTCGGCACGAGCAGCGTCTACATATTCACGGACGAGATCTCTTCCCGGCCCCTGATTGGGCGCTGAGTAATTGGTGAGCTTGGTGTCAAAGTTGCAGAAGCCTTCATGATGTTTGGTAGTCATCACCATATACTTCATGCCGGCCTGTTTGGCCAGTTTCGCCCAGGTGCGCGGGCAATTCGCCAGCGGAGTGAACAGCCTGGCATGAGGAGCATATTCGCTGACGCGGATGGCCTCCTGGTTCATGATCCATTCTGCACGGGCTATTTGACTATATGCGCCAAAGTGGACGAACATTCCGAACTTCGCCGCATGCCACCATTGCATACGCTCTGCGCGAGTGGCGTCGCCAGGTTGCGGGCCTGTCACTGCATGGACCATCTGCGGATTCGATTTCTGATCAGCGGCAGTTGCAGCCGCCGGACCACCAGCAGCCATTGCCGCCAAGGAAGCACCGGCTCCTATCAAAAGGTTCCGACGTGATAACTGGAAGGAATCCATGTTTGCGATCTCCGTGAAATCGTCCTGATTCGTCCGCGACTGACTTCTCCCCTTTAGAAAGGAGCCCATGACATTCTGCGTAATATTGCTACTTAGCTGATCTCCGTACGTTTGCCCGATCCGCGTTGATTCCACAACTTGATTGTTCCCGAGATTTGGTTGCCGGAGAAAGCAAGATTCATTTCTGAACTATTTTTCTATTCTTAAAATAGATACTTTGTCAATGAAAGTAGCTGATATATTTTCATGGAGGAGATTTACAGCGATCACCGCAGAGGCGAACCGCTTCACCTCTTTAGAGGGCACTCTAACCAGATCTCGCGAATAGGCCCTCTTGAGCTCAACAAATCACCTGTTTTCACGCGGATTCAGGTAAATAGATACGCCTTTCTGTGGTCAGAAAGCTAGTCGCGTCGGCCGAGCTCTAGAGCCTGTTATGAACTTTATACCTGCGGTTAATTTGGCCGCCGCGGCGGTATTGTTCTCGCGCAGCATGGATGGATGGGGAAGCAGTATTGGACGGAATATCCGAGCGATGTGAGCGATGAGGA
>JAJZIF010000086.1 GCA_021810735.1 Acidobacteriota bacterium | reverse complement strand
CCACCTCGCTCCTCCTTGTGGCCAAGCCGTCCTCGTTTCCGGGTCCAAACCCTCGAAACAAGATAACGGGCTCCGCCTTCAGGTGGGGCCAATTCAGAGTAGCGAAATCATGCACTTCACAGCGAGCCTGAAAGTCGATTTGATTGGCATGGAAGCTTGTGGGGAAGCACATTTTCTCGGACGCGTATTGCGCGAACAAGGCCATGATGTAGGGCTGATGCCAGCTCAATATGTAAAGCCATACGTGAAGACGAACAAGAGCGACTATATCAATGCGGAAGCCGTCGCGCGGCCATCGATGCGGTTTGTGCCGATCAAGACCGACGACCAGTTGGACATGCAGTCTCTGCATCGAGTGCGCGAGCGCTGGGTGATGCGCCGCACGGCGGTCGTTAACCGGATTCGCGGCTTGCTGCTGGAGCGTGACATCACTCTGCGCCAGGGACGGCGGCATGTGGACCGAGCTTTGCCGGGAATCCTGGAAGATGCCGATTCTGCCTTATCCGGCGCATTGCGACTACTGCTGGCCCAACTGAAGCTGGAACTCGATCAGATGGCCCTGCGGATCGAGGAGGCCGATGCGGTGATCGAGAAGACGGCACAGGAGAACGACGCCTGTCGGCGGCTGGTTGCCATCCCTGGCATCGGACCAGTTACGGCGACCGCGCTGATCGCGGATGAAAAGTTCGTGGATGCAAATATATAGTTCAAACATGCTACAAAGTAGATCGAACCTTGATGATATAAAGATTGTTTGTTCCAGAATCAAGGAAGCTATTGCTCGGAGAGAGGGCAGCTTTTATTGGCTCGCTGGTGTTACGTTCGATGCCTCCCGCAGATTCCTGGCTTTGGATTGGAATCGCACAATGCGACTGGATCGACGGATCAATGTATTGCTTCCACGGACTCAAGGAGCGTTCTGACGAATTTGAAGACTCCCGGAATGACACAATCACCCCAGCGATTCAACTTCACTCGCCGCCAAAGCGCGTCCAACACGACGCCGCGGCAGATCAATCGCAACCTCGTCTTCAACCTCATTCGCATCCACCAGCCGCTGTCTCGCGCGGACATTGCTCGGATCTCCGGCCTGCAGCGGAGCACGGTCTCCCTGATAGTCGAGGATCTCATCAAGGAGCACTGGATCGTGGAGGGCGCCACAGCTAAACTACCCCGTGGACGTCGGCCAATCCTTCTGCAACTCAACAATCAACGCGCCGTGATCGCGGTGGATGTCCATCCCCTGCGCACCACAGTGGCCGTAACGGATATAGGCGGCCGCATCCTCGCCCAAAATCTTGTCCCGCTGCAGGAGAACTCCGCAAAGGCCATCCATGCCATTACATCAGCTGTCAAAAAGCTGATGGCAGCGAATTCCGACAAGTCCTTCGACGGCATCGGCATCAGTCTTCCGGGACGCATGGATCGCAGCCTTCAGAAGCCGGTTTTCGCGCCGAATCTGAACTGGTCCACGCTCAGTTTGAAGTCGCGCATGCAGCGCGCAACCGGCCTTCGCGTCGAGATGGACAATGTAGCCAACGCCTGCGCTCTGTCGGAAGTATGGTTTGGAGAGAGCGATGGCGCGCACGATCTGGTGGTGGTCAACGTGTCAGAGGGTATCGGCACGGGCATCTTCGCCAACGGTCATCTGCTCCGTGGCGAGGACGGCATGGCTGGCGAGTTCGGCCACGTACAAGTTGAGCCCAACGGCCTCAGATGCGGCTGCGGCAGCCACGGTTGTTGGGAGACGACGGCCTCCAACCGCGCAGGGCTTCGCTACTTTCAAGAGATCAGCGGCAGCGAGCCACCAAAGACCTTCGATGCCCTAATCAAAATGGCGCAGGACGGCGATCCTAGCGCCCTCGCAGCCATTGAAAGGATGGCGCACGCTCTGGGCAGGGGCCTGAACATGATCACATCCGCGCTCGCTCCGAGCGAGATCGTAGTCGTGGGCGAGGTGACAATGGCATGGTACCTATTCAACCCCTCCGTGCAGGCGGAGATGAAGCAGAACCCGATGGCGCACACGCCGAAAGTTCGACCCTCGTTGGAAGGAAACACAGCGCGCCTGCGCAGCGCTGTGGCGCTGGTGATGAACGAGGACCCAGCGTAGAGTCTTCTTCGAGACCCAATTTTCGCGTTTGTCCCTGGAAGTTCCCGTCGCCGGCCTGCGACCGCCATGACAATTTCCGTAAAAATTGCCGCCGAATGGGGGTAAAAAAAATATTGTTGACATTTGTACCGTCTGCAAACTATATATGATGTCGCTTCGATAAAGGGCCTGCCGACTGATCGAACCAGGGTCAGGTCTGTAGGCAAAGTTATGGCCATAAACATTTGGGGGGCTGTTCAGTGAAAACGAAGACCATTGTTCTTGCGCTGCTGTTTACTGTTCTGATAATTGCAGGGGCTGTGCCGCGTGGTCTTGCGCAGGCCGTAACGGCAACGCTTGTCGGTACAGTTACCGATCAAGCTGGTTCGGTCATTCCAAATGCTCTGGTGTCAATTACAAATCAGGGCACAGGCACTGTTACCACAGCGAACGCCAATGAGAGTGGCAATTATAACTTTACCTTGCTACTCCCTGGCACCTATACAATAACCGTGACCGCTTCCGGCTTTGAGAAAAAAATCACGAACGGCGTAAGCGTTCCGGTCAACACGACTACCCGCGTCGATGTGTCTTTGGGTCTCGGCTCTGCTTCGCAGACCATCACGGTGACCGATCAGGCCCCTTTGCTGCAGACAGACCGTGCCGACGTCAGCGCGCAGATCGACTCAGAGCAGATTGTCGATCTTCCGGTTGGAAATGGGCAGAATTTCCAAGAGCTTGAGTCGCTGGTTCCAGGTGTAAGCGCACCCATTTACGACCACTCATCTTTTTTCGATCCGCAGAATTCGCAGTCTTTCGACGTGAATGGACAGTCCGAACTCTCAAACAATCTGCAGATTGAAGGTATTGACGACAATGAGAGGACTGGCCTGCTGCAGGTCTATATTCCTGCCGCAGCCGCAATACAAACAGTCAACGTGGAAACAAGCAACTATGCGCCTGAGTTCGGACGTTCCGCGGGAGCGGTCACCAACGTCATCTTGAAATCCGGCACCAATGCATTCCATGGCTCCGCGTATGAGTTCAACCAGATCAGTGCGCTGGAGGCGCGGAACTATTTCAATAACACGGCGCCACGCCCGCGTCAGACGTATAACTATTATGGCGCTGCGCTCGGCGGCCCGATCGTAAAAGACCACACTTTCTTTTTTGGGGATTTTATGCGAAATACGAACTATACGTCCGCATATACCCTTCTGACGGTGCCGACTGCCGATTTCGATGCCGGCAATTTATCGGCGAGTCCAACTCCTATCTACGATCCGCAGACCGGGAATCCGGACGGGACCGGCCGCCAACAGTTTCCGGGGAACATCATCCCGCCAACACGCATCAGCCCTATTGCCACGAAAGTCTTGGCTCTCGTTCCGCTTCCGAATGTCCCGGGTGCCGGTGTGACCAACAACTATCAGGCGAATCCCGTATTCGATCAGAGCGTTACCCAGTTTGATGTCAAACTGGACCAGACCCTGCGGGCCGTCGACCACTTGGCCTACCGTTATAGTTGGGAGAAGAACACCACTTACCAGCAGCCCATCTTTGGCAACTCCGCCGGCGGTCCAGCCGCTGGCGGCTTTGAAGGGACAGGTACCAATAACGTCTTCAACACCGCGCTCGAATACACGCACGTCTTCTCTCCTAAACTCTTCGTCGAAGCGCGCGGCGGAATTGATCATTACAGGAACAACGCGCTACCGGCCGGTAATGGCCTGGATACCGCTACACAGTTGGGCATTCCTGGAGTCAACGTAAGCCCGTTCACGAGTGGAGCTCCCACCATCTCTATCAACAGCTACTCGAGCCCACTCATAGGCTACAGTTCTTCCATGCCATGGGAACGTGGTGAGACGAACATCGATCTTGTCAACGACTGGACAAAGTTGCTGGGGAACCACTCTATCAAATTCGGTGTTGAGGTGCGCAGAGTTCGCGATGACCTGACGCAGGGGCAGACGTATGGCCCGCGTGGAGTCTTTACCTATGCGGATGGCCAGACTGCGTTGAACACTCCAGGAGGGAAAACCAGCTATGGAAACGACTTTGCCAGTTTCCTGCTTGATCTTCCCAATTCGGTAGGACGCGATGTGAATGTTGGCGACGCCTCATGGCGTCAAACTCTGTACTTTGTGTACCTGCAGGATACTTGGCAGGCAACAAGCAGGCTCACCGCGACCTACGGCTTGCGCTGGGAGTTCTACCCTCCGGCAAACCCGCGTGAGTCGGGAGGCTTCTCTCAGTACAATCCGGTGACGAACAGTCTGGAAGTGGCCGGCTACGGGAACATCCCAAAAGACTTGGGGATGAACGTAAACGCCAAGGATTTTGAACCCCGCATCGGGTTGGCGTTCCGCGCGACTCCGCGCATGGTCGTCCGCGCAGGGTTCGGCATTAGCCACACGCCTTTTCAGGATAATAACTATGCATTCAACTATCCCGTGCGTCAAAACATCGCCTACAGCTCCCTTAGCTCATACACGCCAGCCGTCCAGAGTAACAACGTCACCATTGAGAACATGGCGGCAGGATTTCCTCCCGAATCGAAACCTGTGATTCCTGCAGATGGCATCATTCCAAACGCCGCTAAATCGTCCGCCTGGACCACTGTCAACACTGGGTACAGAGATCCCTATGTCATGTCCTACAATCTCACAGTGGAACGCGATCTGGGACAGAAATGGACAGCGGATGTTGCTTATGTCGGCAACCAGGGGAGAGAAATCCCCGGCAACTACAATATGAACGCCGGTTTCGTGGCGGGTGCAGGAGCCGCGGGCCAACCCGAGTATGCCACCTTCGGCCGCACGGCTGGTACCGAGTTGTTACCAAGACAAACTTCGTCCAACTACAATTCACTGCAAGCCAGGCTTGAGCACCGCTTAAGTAAGCGTCTCATCTCGACTTCCGCATATGCTTGGCAGAAGGCGATGGGTTACAACTCAAGCCGCGGTGGCTTGGGAGGGTATAGCTTTTACATTGATTTCCAGCGCAATTATGCGAGAACCACCTGGGACCGCAGCCAGACCTTCGTCCAGAGTTTTGTGTATACGTTGCCCCTCGGCAAGGGCGAGCGCCTTGCGAACTCCGGTATTCCAGCTACGCTGCTGGGAGGCTGGCAGGCGAGCGGACTGCTAAGCGCGGATACAGGCACGCCCATGTTGTTTACCGCGAGCGGCGCGCAGTTGAATGCCCCTTCGAACACGCAGGTTCCCAACGAAATCAAGCCTTTCCGCAAGCTACATGGTATCGGTACGAAACATCCGTGGTTCGATACCAGCGCCTTTGTGCAGCCAACCACTACGGCGCTTGGAAACATGGGCCAAAACGTGTACAGTGGTCCGGCACTTGTCACTTTCGATGCTTCTCTGCAGAGAACTTTCGATATTCATGGTGACATAAACCTCAATTTTCGCGTACAGGCGTTCAATGCATTGAACCATCCTGTCTTTGCAAATCCAACTACGAGTCTGACAAGCGCAAGTTTTGGGCAGGTTACGTCCACACTGGGGGGTGCGGATTCCTCGGCGGGCAGTCGTGCCTTACAGATCGCGGCAACGTTGCATTTTTGATGAGGGCAAGGAGCCCCATTGTCCTCGACCAAGCAGTAATTGATTGATGTAGTGATTCAGCTTGCATATCAACGAGTGAGGCTTCTGTGGATTCGACTCGACGTTCTTTTTGTGTGGCTGTCCCCATGCTGACCACATTCGCGGTATTCGCATCTGACCTCCAACCACTTCAATCCTTCATCAAGCCGTATAACCAATTGCCTGTAACATCGAACGGGAAGAATACATCCCGGCCAATCCTAGATGGTGTAACCCATACAGGCGACCACATGGAAGTGCATGAGACGACACTCGCGCCGGGAAGTTCGCCTCATCCACCGCATCGGCATGAGCATGAGGAGCTTTTTCTAATGATAAAGGGAAATCTTACCGTGACCATTGGGAGAAAGACAGGTTCCATCGGACCCGGAGCTGCTGCTTTTGTACATTCCGGCGTATTGCATGGAGTTCGAAATCTCGGAAGTGAGGATGCGCAATATTTTGTTGTAGCTATGGGAACTTGATAAATCGAAGATCAACCAGCGCAACATAGCCAAAACGAAGTATGATCAGAATCTGTTGCAAGAAAAGGATGTCATCTGCTTGCAAGTGATCGTCGCAAAACAGATGAAGAATATGCATGGTCTCCGTTCAGCCTTCCATTAGTCATAGCAGCGAAACGAAAGTATGTTCTCCTTGATACTATTCAAGGCCAGCCAACAGCTAACGCGTTTCCTGCATTATTGTTTGTTCGTTTGTTCAGTCGCGTAATTGATATGCGAAAGGGAGAAGTTATGGTAACTCGACGAGCATTTCTCGACACAGTTGCGATAGGAGCGGCTGGCCTGGCTGTTGGATCGACCGCAAAGAGCTATGCTCAGATTCTCGGCTCGAATGATCGATTGAATTTTGCCGTGATCGGACTAAACAGCCGCGCCTATGCGCATCTTTCCGCGCTCAAGGCCAACAGCAAGTCCGCGCGCATCACGCACGTGTGCGATGTGGACAGCATCATCCTCGCGCGCTATGCGGGCAATGTGCAGCGCGCCGTGGGCTATGCTCCGGCAACCGAACGGGATTTTCGTAATGTGCTCGCGAGCAAGGACGTGGATGCGATCACGATCGCCACGCCCGATCACTGGCATACGCCCATCGCCATCAAGGGCTTGAAGGCCAGCAAGCACGTGTACGTTGAGAAGCCCTGCAGCCACAACCCAGCCGAGGGCGCTTTGTTGGTCGAGGCACAGCGGAAGTATAAAAAATTCGTCCAGATGGGCACACAGCAGCGATCTTCACCGCACACCATCGAGATCGTCGAGAAGATTCACAACGGTCTCATCGGTCGACCCTATTACGCCAAGGCCTGGTACAGCAATACACGCAAGTCAATCGGATTCGGCAAGGAAGTGACGGTGCCTTCGCATCTGGACTGGGATCTGTGGCAGGGGCCCGCGCCGCGCCAGTCTTACAAGGACAATGTGCAGCCATATAACTGGCACTGGTTCCGTACCTGGGGCACAGGCGAAGCGCTCAACAACGGCACCCATGAGGTCGATGTCTGTCGCTGGGCGCTCGGCGTCGATTACCCCCAGAGCGTTACCTCCTCGGGCGGCCGGTACCAGTTCAAGGACGACTGGCAGTTTTACGACACGCTGCTAACCAACTTCAACTACCCGGACAAGATGATCGACTGGGAAGGCAAGAGTTGCCAGGGAATGAAGTTCTACAACCGCGACCGCGGTTCGGTCATCATGGGCACCACCGGCTCCATCCTCGTCGACCGCGACGGCTACGAAATCTACGACCTCCACGGCAAGAAGACCAGCGAGTTCAAAGTTGGCGGCCAGACCTCCTCCTCCGACCTGATCGGCGCCGACTCCATGACCGACGCCCACTTCGCCAATTTCATCGCAGCCATCCGTACCGGAGCGAAGCTCAACGCGCCCGTCTCTGTCGGCAATGTGGCGGTCACCATGCTGCAGCTCTCGAACATCGCCTGGGAGGTCAACCGCGAACTTCGCCTCGACTCCGCCGATGGCAAAATTCAGGACGACCCGAACGCTATGAAGCTCTGGGGCCGCGACTACCAACCTGGTTGGGCACCCACACTCTAACGGAGGTACGTCAATGCAGAACTCCGTCTCCCGTCGCGATCTGCTCCGTTCCGGCGCACTCGCCGCAGCGGCCTGTGCCATCTCTCCCGCGGCACGCACGAACTCCGCGCAGGCCCAGCCAGCGCAAGTGACCGGCCAGCCCTCACCTGTACGCCTTGGCCTGGCCAGCTACACCTTCCGCGATTTTACCCGCGCTCAACTCATCGGATTTATGCAGCAGCTCCACGTCTCGGCACTCAACGCCAAGGACGTCAAGGATCATCTTCCGATGGCCCCGGCTAGCGAAACCGAGGCGCTCGATGCCTACGCCGCCGCCAACATCCATCTGCACGCCGTCGGCGCGGTCTACTTCGCCAAGGACGAAGACGCCGATATCCGCAGCAAGTTTGACTACGCCAAGCGCGCCGGAGTCTCGGTCATCGTCGCCGGCGACCCCGCCCCCGCCACTCTCCCGCGCATCGAAAAGTTCGTCCGCGAGTACGACATCCGCCTCGCCATCCACAACCACGGTCCGGAGGACAAGTTCTGGCCCTCGCCGCTCGACATCCTGAAAGCCGTCAGGAAAATGGATCCCCGTATGGGCTGCTGCATCGACGTCGGCCACTGTGTCCGCGCCGGCACCGATGTCGTCGACGCCATCCATCAGGTCGGCCCGCGCCTCTTCAACATTCACATGAAAGATCTGAAGAACTTCGATGCCAAGGAGAGCCAAGTCGCTGTCGGAGAAGGGAAAATGCCGGTACGGCAGATATTTCAGGCCCTGATCCAGACTAACTACAAAGGCTTTGTGGATCTCGAATACGAGATCCACGCTGAAGATCCCATGCCTGGTGTCATCAGCAGCTTTGCCTATATGCGCGGTGTCCTTGCAGGCATGGGCTTTCAAAATAAGGCCTAACGCGCTTTATGATTGCTCGTTAACGGAAGCACCTTTTATTTGGGCCCCTTACAAAAGCAGTCACCGCGACATTACGAACCTTCGTATTAAGCAGTTTCATGTTTTGTGAAATACATCAGACGGAGTAAATACCGATGAAGCTTTCCCGCAGACATTTTTTGTACGGCACCGGTTCGATCGCAGTATCGGCAACAATGCCGCTGTCGCTGGACGCACTTGCTGGGCGCGAACGGTTGGTCACTCCCACTGAGCAAGCAATATTTAAGGAATCTGGAAGTGTCGCGACGAATTGTCCTTTTCGCCTGTCGGTGATCAATGACGAGATCTCACAGGACTTCGAGCATAGCTGCCAAGTTGCCTCGCAGGAGTTCCGGCTCAACTGGATCGAATTGCGCGGCATGTGGAACAAGAACCTGATCGATCTGAACGCCCAGGAGATCGCGGAGAGTCGCCGCATTCTGGAAAAATACAACCTGCGCGTCACAGATATTGCGAGCCCGCTCTTCAAAGTTGACTGGCCGGGCGCACCGCTTTCTAAAGCCGCCGAGCATCGCGACCAGTTCCATGCAGACACGGAATTCAAGCAGCAGGACGAAGTGCTGGAACGCTGCATTAAGCTCGCGAAGGCCTACGGAACCGATCGCATTCGCTGCTTCGACTTCTGGCGCCTGGAAGACCCAAAACCATACCGCGCCGCAATGGACCAGAAACTGCGCGAAGCAGCCATGACCTGTCGGAAACACGGACTGATCCTATTGCTCGAAAATGAAATGTCCTGCAACACGGCCACGGGTCCAGAAGCTGCGCGCGCGCTTTCCGCAATCACGAACAGCAACTTCATGCTCAATTGGGATCCAGGCAACGCCGGCGCAGCTGGCGAGACCAAACCGTATCCCAATGGCTATGATCTTCTGCCGAAGAAGCGGATCGGCCACTGCCACGCAAAGAACGTCGAGCGCAAACCGGACGGCAAATTTACCTGGGAGCCGGTAGGCATTGGCCTTGTCGATTGGCCAGGCCAACTGCATGCACTCGCAGCGGATGGCTACACCAAGGCTGTCAGCCTAGAAACGCACTGGCGCGGCGCGGGATCGCCTGAGGCCTCCACGCGCATCAGCATGCAGCAGTTGAAGGCCGCACTTCAAAAAGCCGGACTTTCCTGCTGATCGTTTCTACCGATTAAATTGCCTCCCGCATCTGGCACTGGACTGCCCCAAGAGTGACGAAGAGGCCATCTCCTGTAGCTCGGTCCACACCGCAGCTTCGACAGGAATGCCAAGCAATGCTCTGCAATGTAAGCGTCCGGGTGTGGCCGTATAGACATAAGCGCACGCGTGGCTGACGATGGCCTTGTGAGCGAGGCGATTGGAGTTGGTGTGGATGGTGGCCGGGCGAAGCGAGTGTATCGCACGGCGGAGGAGAAGCGGCGGATCGTGGAAGCGACACTGGTGCCGGGCGCATCGATCGCGCGTGTAGCGCGTGAACACTGAGTGAACGCCAACCAGGTCTTCCAGTGGCGCTACGAGCACCGCAAAGGGCGTTGGCTGGGCCGCCAGCCAGTCGCGAACTGAGCTTTTACCGGTAATCGTGACCAGCGAGCCGGACAGGGTGATGACGCCTGAACTCGTGCCACTCGCAGCCCCCTCGGGTTCGATCCACATCGAGTTGCCGGGCCGCGCCCTGGTCAGCGTGGAGAGCGGCGTCGATCCGGCACTGGTGCGTGCCGTCCTGGGAAGCCTGTTGCGATGATGGATCTGAAGACAGGCACGCGGATCTGGATCGCTGCGGGGTTCACCGATTTACGCCGCGGCTTTCAGGGACTCAGTACTCTGGTCGAGACGGTGCTGGAACAGCAGCCCTACTCCGGCCATGTCTTCGTCTTCCGCGGCAAGCGCGGTGACCTG
>JAJZIF010000085.1 GCA_021810735.1 Acidobacteriota bacterium | reverse complement strand
GCTGCACGCAATTGCGGGCAAGCGTTCTTTGCAAACGGATCTGAAGACCAGCGGCGTGACCATGGAAAACGAGTTTCTCCGCGTTGTCGTGAATCCTACGAACGGTTGTATCGATAGCCTGTATGACAAGCAAGCGCATTTTGAAAGCATCGCGGCTGGACAATGCGGCAACATGTTGCAGGCATTTGTGGATACACCCAAGGAGTATGACGCGTGGAACATCAATCCCAATTTTGCGGAGCACGGCACGAACCTGACCATGGCGGATAGCGTTCAGCTCGTCGAACACGGTCCAGTCCGTAGTATCGTTCGGGTTACCCGGCATTGGGACAAATCCACCTTCATCCAGAACATCGTGCTGTATGCGGGAATGCAGCGCGTGGACGTGGTGAATGATGTGGACTGGCATGAGACGCACATCCTGCTTAAGGCGGCGTTTCCGCTGGCGGCAACTGCCCCGAAGGCAACCTTCGAAATTCCGTATGGAACGATTGAGCGGCCGACGACACGCAATAATTCCATCGAGAAGGCTAAGTTCGAAGTGCCGGCGCAGCGCTGGGCCGATCTGGGCGATGGGCAGCATGGGTTCAGCCTCATCAACGATTCCAAGTACGGCTACGATGTGAAGGGGAATGTATTGCGCTTGTCGCTGCTGCGCTCTCCAGTGTGGCCCGATCCGGATGCCGATCGCGGTCCTCAGCACTTTCGTTATTCGCTGTATCCACACGCCGGGACCTGGAAGCAAGCCGATACGGTCCTGCATGGGTACGCTTTCAACTACAGGCTGCACGCGATGCAGACGCAGCAGCATGATGGCGAACTGCCCTCAACGCACTCGTTTGTGACCGTTCATCCCAGCAACCTGGTGCTGACCGCAATGAAGAAGAGCGAAGACGGAGACTCACTCATCCTGCGCTTTTACGAGTGGGCCGGAAGGAAAACAGACGCGAGAATCCAGGTTCCTGCTGGTGCGAGCGCGGCGGTCACAACCAACCTGATGGAGCACGCCAATGGACTTCCGGTTCCGGTTGCGGGCAACCAGATGACTGTGCCAGTGGGCCCATATTCCATCAATACTGTACGCGTGGAGTACGGCAATCGCGGGGCCGGTTTTTGGCAGGCACAAAAATAACAGCCGGTCCGGAATACGAGGGCAACGCTACTAACCAGAAGCCTCTGCAACGGAGAGCGACGATTCAGGTCAGCGATTCCGCAGGGGCTTTGTACCGCCAACTCCTGTACCCTCTTTCAGGGTGATCAACTGGCCGGCGATGACACCCTTGAACACTTCCGTGGAGCCACTGGGCCAGCGCACTTCAATGCGGTCCACAGCCCGTAGGCTTCCAAGTCCAAAGTGCAATTGGAAAGCATTGCTGGAGTCGAAGCTCGAGCCGCTCCGCAGCTCGCCTACCCACCTGTGAGCGCCTGCGTACACCACGACGCGAGCACCTATCGCATCCCGATTGGACGAGGTTCCGACCAGGCGTATTTCCAGCCAATGGTTTTCATTCTGCGCGAGGTTCACCAGAAGCATCGGCTGTTGATTCATGTTATTCACCACCGCTTCAAGGCGTCCATCGAGCCACAGGTCGCCAATCGCAAGTCCGCGGCTCGATGCAGGAACGGTAATACCGGGCCCTGACTTGTTCGAAATATCCTGGAATTTGCCAGCAACGTTGTGGTACAGAACGCGCGGCTCCTGGTAGGTCGAGCCTGTCTTCCCGCTATCCACCTGCGGATAGACATGCCCATTGACCAGCAAAAGGTCTAACCAACCATCGTTGTCGATGTCCATGAACATTGTTCCCCAGCCAAGGTACTGCCGATTGACGCTGAGGCCGGCCTGATACGTTGCGTCTGAGAAGCTGCCATCACCATTGTTCCGGTAGAGTGTGGAGGTGTCGTCGGAAAAATTGGTTTTGAAGATATCGAGACGTCCGTCGTTGTCATAATCGCCGATGGTCGATCCCATCCCAGCCTGTTCGCGGCCATCTCCGTCGTAGGCCACTCCCGCATCCGGAGCGACGTCGGTAAATGTGCCGTCGTGGTTATTGTGGTACAGAATGGAGGGTGTCGAATCGCATGCTATATAAACGTCAGGCCAGCCATCGTCGTCATAATCCAACGTGGAGACGCTAAAGCAGTAGTGTCCTGTCGTTTTTTGAATGCCGCTAGATTTGCTTACATCCTCGAATTTCCCGCCACCCAGGTTGTGATACAGAATATTGGGAGAGCTCGGCAGGCCACGCGGACCACAAAAAACCGGCATCTCTTTCCACGTGCAGAAAGGTGCCTGGCCGGGCCCTGGGGTGTTCTGCCGATCGAACTGCACATAATTTGAAACGATAAGATCAAGCTTCCCATCTCTGTCGTAATCGACGAATGCGCATCCGGTTCCCCATTCCTTTCCGCTGCCGGCCACGCCCGACTCCTGAGCGACCTCTTTGAAGGTTCCGTTTCCCTGGTTGTGGTAAAGGTGGTTCTTGCCGTAGCTGGTTACGTACAGGTCTTCGTAGCCGTCATTGTCGTAATCTCCCACGCATACTCCCTGTCCCCATCCAGAACTGAGCAGGCCGGCCCGCGCCGTAACATCTGTAAAGGTTCCATCGTGGTTGTTATGGAATAAGCGGTCGGTTGGGGCATCATTCCCGCGCGGCGGAGAATCCGGAAGGACGCTGCCGTTGACCAGGAAAATGTCGGGCCAGCCGTCGTTGTCATAATCAAAAACGGCGACCCCACTGCCTGTGGACTCCAGGATGTATCGCTTGGAATGAACGTCCCCGTTGGTGTCGAGAGCATGAAGACCCGCCTTGTCGGCAACATCGATGAACCATGCCGGTCCGGCATGGTCCTTGGTTGGCGGGTAAACGGAAATCTTCGATGTGGAGTCTGGGGATGCTTTGGTGCCGGACTTATCGGGAGTCTGCGCGCCGATAAGCATGGGCAGGCACAGTAGAATCGCCGTTGCAATCGGATGGAAAGGAGCGACGAGGTATCTTCTCAAGCTGCCCCCAGCACCGCGGATTGAAGGCGAACATCCCACAGTCGAATTTGGCCCCCGGAATTAATGCGGACTATCCGGATTTGGCGTTTCATCTGTATCGGTGGATTTCGATCCATTCAGGGCCGCGCAGGCCGCAAATTCCTTCTTAGCCATGTCCTCATTCTTCTCTTCGTGATAGACCCTCCCCAGCTGGAAATGCAGGGCGGACACGCTGGGCGCCAGCAGTACAGCTTTCTCCAACTCCGATTGAGCTTTGCGCAACATGTGCATTTTTTCATAAGCGCGGCCAAGCTGCTCGCGCGCTTTAGGATTCTGAGGAGCCAATTCCACAGCTTTTTGCAAATAGGGAATCGCCTGCGCATTTTGGCCGTCCCGTGCCAGCAGGATTCCGAGATTCAGATATGGCTGAGGATCAGGAAGCGACAGCTCAGTTTCCCATTGGATCGCGGTTACATAAGCATGCTGCGCTCTAGCATCGTCCGCTAAGCCTTCGTAGGACAAACCTAAATTGCTTTCGGCGCGAACATTCTTCGGATCGAGCTGAAGGCACTTGCGGAAGGCGTCGATCGCTTCCTGAAAACGATTTTCGTTATATTTTGTCCGCCCAAGCAGATACCAGCCCAGTGCATCGCCAGGGTTCCATTGCGTGGCCATGGTGAGCCATTTATCGGCGTCGCTGTAATCGTGGAGGTAAACGTAGTCAGCCGCCACGACCAGCAAATCGCTGGCGCTTGGTGGGTGGAACCGCGCGCCGGTTGTATATTCCGCAAGCGAACGCGTAGGTTTATGTTCCGCGTTCAGAATATAACCCAGCAGGAAGTGGCCCTCGGCAGAGTCTGGGCTCTTCGCAAGGTATGCGCGCACTGTTTGCTCGGCCTTGGTAAGCTCCTTCTGGGCTACCTGCGCGCGGGCATCCTGCAGGCTGTCTTGGCAATTCGCAGGAGTAGGGGGAGCGAGCAGAAGAAAGACCCAGAGAACAGCCAGGCGCGTGGCCCAACTGATACTTGAATTGGTACGGGCCAACCGGATAAGAGCGCGCTGCGGTTCAGGATGATGGCGCAATTGCGTACTTCGCATAGGCTACAACTGGGGAACGGGGTCGGTTCTCGGTCCAGTATATCGCGCACCCGCTGCCTGCCTGGTCCGATCCAGCAGCGACGTTGAACTTCATCCTGGCCGCAAAAGGCAATGGCCGGAGGAGATTTTCCACCGGCCATTGTTCCCGCCGCTAGGTTTAGAACTCCAGCCGGAAGGTAGCCTGACCTTGCCGGTTGGAGTTGGCTTGGCCTAGATTCGTTATCTGACCAAAGGTTGAATCGCTCGCGTTGGTGTCGGGACCGTTCAACTGCACTCGGTTCAATATGTTGAAGTAATCCACTCGCAAGGTAATAAGTACCTTGTCGGTCAGGTGAAAATATTTCATCGCGTCGACATTCTCGTTGTAGTAGGCAGGATTTCGAAGCGAAGGATAGTTCCGCACAGCATTGCCCAGTGCAAACGGGGCCGTCAAAGCGAAGGCGTTGGTAGTGAACTGGACGGGCTGCGTTTTCAGTTTTCCGGTGAAATAGGCGATCGAACGGTTATAGCTGAAGGTTTTTCTCTTAACGCCCGGAACAACGTTGGGGCGATCGAACCCGTTTCCAAGTGGATTGTAGTTGTCATAGGCTCCAAACGGTGTACCGCCGTCGTAGTTGGCAATGACACCTACCTGCCATCCTCCGGCGATCTGACCCAAAATTCCCTTGGAGTTTAGATACTTCTGTCCCGGTCCGATCGGCAGTTCATAGGTCCCAACCAGGTTGACCAGATATTTCTGGTCCAGGCCGGAAACGGTGAACTCCGCTTTCTGGTTGTATTTGTTTTCCGGCAGACTTGCGAACGAGGAAAACCCGCTGTCCACGTTTGACATGTTACGCGACAAAGTCAGATCGGCCAGGTAGCTGATGCCATTGGTAAACCGTTTTTCCGCCTGTACCTGCAGCGCGTTATAGGACGTGCTGCCAGCCAGGTCGAAGTTGTTCATGACCGTTGAATACTGGGGATAGGTGGACAACGCCTGGAGCACAGTAGCGGAGGAACCGAACTGGCTCAAGAACTGGGGATATGGGTTCTTGATACCTGCAGCCACCGCACCTGGAGAGTTCACCAGAGCCCCGAGAAGTGGACCGTATCTCAACACGGACGGATTGGGCTGGTTCGGAGGGTTCAACTGGGACGGCAGGTGGACATCATGATTGCCGACGTACGCAATGGTGATGAACATGTTCCAGGGAAGCTGCCGCTGTACGCTCGCATTCCACGATTCGTTATAAGGGGCCATCCCATCTTTCTTGGGATTGAAGGAATGGATGACGTTTCCGTTTCCGATTGAAGGACTAAAGGGCACCGGCGGCGGATCGGGCATGGGATGGGTATCCCAATCCCCATAACCGGGAACGTTGGTCGCGGTGGAGTTGCGGTGGAATTCTCCGTTCAGCAGGTTGCCGTAGTTGACCGCGACTTTGCTCGTTCCATACTCATAAGCGCCGCCGTCCAGGAAGTCGAGATAGAATCCGCCCTGCACGACCGTCTTGTTATTCACCATGTAGGAGAAGCCGAGTCTGGGTCCGATATGGGCCCAGTGGATATCGGCACGCGTGAGCCCGGCACAGCCAACGCAATGCCCGAACTTCGTGGCGCCGCCCGGCAGATTGCCCGCTCCAGGGTCTGGGGCGGTGGGATCGAGATAAACGATCTGGTTGTGGTTCTCGGTGAAGGGAACCATGATGTCCCAGCGCAGTCCGAGGTTCGCGGTGAGCCGGTTGTTGACTTTGATGTCGTCCTGAATGTAAGGAGACAAGTCCGCGTTGCGGAGCTTCAACTCATTTGCGAAGACGCGAACTCCGGAGTCCACCTGTCCCAGAAGGAAGCTGGCGAAGGAACTTCCGTAAGTGCCGAAGTTCGGATCGGTTGTGTCTGGGGTCGAGGTTGTGCGCTGGGTAAAGTTGAAAGTACCACCGCACTGTTGGCACTCATTATCGTCTTGATAGGCGCGACGGAACTCGCCACCAATGTTGAATGTGTTGCGTCCCTTGGTCCATAGCCAGTTGTTCACGATCGCAATGCCGAGTTTACGGTTGATGGACTGGATCCAGCCGCCTGCAGTTCCCCAGTTGGTATCTGCATTCTGTCCGTCGAAGGTTACGTTCGGGAAAATGACGCTATTGATCACTCCGGGGAAGTTGACGCCCTTGCGCGCATCGAACTGATTGTTGATTTCCCCAATCCAGTCTGCGCCAGCCGTCATCACGAGGTTCTGCCGCACCGTTTTAACGTAATTGAGCAGGAATCCGGAACCGATATAGGGCAGCGTCTTCTCGCTCTGCAACTCATTGCTCGGCGCGACGATAGGTGCGTAGTCGAACCCTGACGTTGTGCGGGTATCGCGCCACTGGCTCCAATGGATGCTCTGAGAGCTGCTGAGGTTATGGTCCAGCGTATAGCCCCAGAGAAGCTGATTGATCGGCAGGGAAGTGACGGCTGGGGATTTGTTGCTTTGCAGCCCGTGGACCACCCCTGCGCGGTCCGGATTGGGAATCAGCGGCAGGATGGACCTGGCCAGCGTGCTGAAGCGATTGAACGGAATGATATTGCCGGGGAAGGGCTTGCCGGTTAAGGGATCGAAGATTGGGATTTGCTTGCCGGTGGAATCCACGAAGCTGCTGAAATCTCCCCCCTTCATCGCAGGTGTCGGCACAGTTCCGATCGCGGTCTGCGCGATGTTCTGCTTGAATTTGTCTAAGCTGAACAGGAAGAAGGTCTTGTCCTTTCCGTTATAGAGCTTTGGGAAGACAACTGGTCCGCTCACCGTAAAGCCATAGTCGTTTTGCTGGTCCACCGGCGGAATCGGTCTGCCTTTTGAGTCGAAGTTGGTGGGGAAAAATCCGCTGGAATCAAACAATTGATTGCGCAGGATTTCGAAGCCGTCGGCATGGAGATGGTTCGTTCCGGAAGCCATGTTGTAAGTGACGGCGCCCTGGGCCAGGCCGAACTGCGCGGAGAAGGTTGACCGGTCCACGCGGAATTCATTCACCATTTCATACGGAGGATTGAAGTTGGTCTGGTACCCCTGCGTCTCAGGTTGCGGGACGGGAATACCGTTGAACTGAATTTCACTCTCAAAATTCACGCCGCCATTTATGTTTTTAGCAAAGGTATTTCCTTGAACGCCCGGCGCGAGAAAGACAAACGAGTCAATCTGGCGGGCCATGCCATTGATTTCGATTGGGGCGGTCTTGACCAGTTCCGGCTCGAGAGTTGTCCCAATTTCCGGCTGCTCGGTGTTCAGGGAAACCGCGCTTGCCGCGACCTGAACTGTTTGACTGGTGGTGCCGGGAGCCAATTGGAAGTTGACAGTGGATTGCTTCGCGATTTCCACCGTCACGCCGGTTTGTACGCCTTTTTTAAAGCCGCTCGCTTCTACGCTGACATCGTAATGGCCCGGATTAAGCGCGGTGATGGTGTAGGTGCCGACCGAGGACGTGACTGCATGAGAGGAGACGTGGGTGGACAGGTCTGTGGCTGTCACATTGGCGCCTGCGACACTGGCTCCCGCACTGTCCGTTACGGTGCCGTTTACGCCGCCTACGGCCTGGGCGCCGAGCCTGAGGGTGGGCAGTGAGAGGAACACGCACAGAATCAGAAACGGTGTGTAGCGTCCGACTCTGCTCATCCAAGCATTGTTCGATTTACCCAAGATTCCGATCATTTTTCGCCTCCGAAAGTCCAAATGAGTGTAGCGTCGCTAGAATCGAGTTTTTATGAACCCGTGATGTATGGAAACGTTCCCACGTTGGGAGCGAACACAGCCCCGAAACGCTCTAGGAGAGGAAAGGTATTAAACATCCATATCCGTTGTCAAGGTATTTTTAAAAGTCTCCGCGCAAAGACATTCGCGCTCTCTGGGCCGCATGAACGATCGTCCGGTGCACGAGTTCCGGGAAGCCGAATGCTCCGGTTGCATCTCGCAGGAGAAGTTCGCGCATTCTGAACGGAAACGGCTGGATTTTCATGGCGGCCGTGCGCTTGAAAATGTCGAGACGGCATCCGGATTCAACGGCACCCGAGCGTCGCACTATAATCAGGCCGATATGGAGATCAGAAGAGCGCAATCCTTAAAAGGCCGCATGGCCGTCATTCTGTGCGTCCTTGTAGGGATCGCCCGCTTGTCCACCCTGTATGGTGCCGGCCAAACCTCGGCCGTCAGTCCGGCGGTCCAGCAACTCTATGCAGAGGCGCAATCTGCTCAGGCAAACGGCGATCGTGCAACCGCAATCTTGAAATACAAGGCGATGTTGAAGTTGGCGCCTCGATTGGCCGCGGCATATAACAATCTGGGAATGCTGTATTACCAGCAGCAGGAGTTTCCAGAAGCTGCAGCCGTTCTCGAGAAAGGCTTGAAAATCAATCCGCACATGACTTCCGCGGAGGCTTTGCTGGGCTCCGCATATTTCGAGATGGGCGAATATGAAAAGGCGAAGTTACCGCTGGAATCAGCAGTCAAGGGCAATATCAAAGACGATTTTGCGCGCATGCTTCTTGCCCGCGACCTGGTGAACATTCATGACTACGAGGGCGCAGTGACGCAATTGCGTACACTGATTGCTCACAACCCCAAAAACCAACAGGCCTGGTATTTGCTGGGCAACGCATACCTTCAGCTTTCCGAGCAATCTTTGGCCAAGGTGAGCGAGATCGACCCAAATTCTTTTCTGTCTCAGGAAATTGCGGGAGAGATCATGCAGAGCATGGGGAACACAGATGGAGCGCTGGGTGCGTTCAGCAAAGCTGTCAAGGCCGCACCCACGGAACCAGGAACTCATGAACACCTGGCCAACGAATTCTGGACGCTGGGGAAGTGGACTTCCGCACGCAAGGAGTTTCAGGCGGAACTCGTCAACGATCCAAATAACTGCGAGGCGCGCTGGAAGATGGCAAACAGCCTGCTCGCCCTGCATGGCTCGCCGGAAGAGGCGATCGCAGAATTGGATGGCGCGATCCATCGCTGTCCGACTTTGATGCAGGCCCGTGTAGACCGGGCCCGCGCGCTCCTTCTTGAAGGCAAACCCGCTGAGGCCGTGCCCGATCTGATGACGGCCGAGAAAGCCAGTCCGGAGGAACCCTCCATCCATTTCCTGCTTGCAAATGCCTATCGTGCGCAGGGCCGAACTGCGGACGCGCACAACGAGATGCAGATCTATGGCAAGCTCAAGGATGATGCGATGGCTCAGGAATCCAAACGTGCGATGGAAGACGAGAAGATCAAGAACGAAGCCCATTAGCGGAAACCTTCATTTGTTCCCCACCATTTAGTCGCTGAATAAGGGCCTCTCGGCACTTCGCGATGGTAAGGTTCCCATTCGCGTTTTTCGTGCTATATAATTCGCCCGATGCAGTCAAAGCACGCCTCTCCGTCCCGCATTGCGGAGATGCCATCCCTGTGGATGCAGAAAGCTTATAGGAGCCCTGCCGTGTTCATCCGAGTCCTGCGCACCAGATCGCTACGCCGTAGTCTCCAAGCTGTCGCCCTCCTGCTGCCGGTTCTGCTCTCCGTCACGATACTTTCCGCGCAGCAGTTTGGCAGATTCGCGCCGCAGCAAACGGCGGCTGCTTTGAAATCGCTCTCCAGCAATTCGCAAACTGTCATCGAGAGACTCTCGAAGTTCAGCTCTCTTCCTTTGAATACCTGGCGCTATCACACAGGAGACGTGCAGAACGGGCAGTCCGAGTCTCTGGACGATTCTTCCTGGAAACAGATCCAGACGCCATATCGAACGGATACTACTGATGTGGTGTGGCTGAGAAAGCGCATAGAAGTTCCGAAAACGCTGGAGGGCTACGACCTCACAGGCGCTCGTATTTCTATTCAATCCTGGGGACGCAGCGGAGTCATTGTTTACTTCAACGGTCGACGCGTCGCTCAGGGGGAACACATGGAGCCGATCGTTTTATTCGACTCCGCAAAGCCTGGTCAGACCGTGCTGGTGGCCGTCAGAATCGACAAAAGTGAGCGGCCGAAGACAATACCGCCCGGCCGCATGCACATTGAGTTTGCTCCGAACCGGCCCAATCCGGGAGATATGTACACCGAGTTCGTTTCTGCGGCACTCCTTATTCCGAGCGTTTCCAGCAATGTGTCCGCGGACAAAGCAACGCTGGAAAAAGCGATCGGCGACGTCAATTTGCAGGCCCTGGATGGGAGCCATCAGCAGCAATTTGACGATTCCCTCCGCAAGGCGCAAGCCGATCTGGAACCACTTAAACCTACATTGCACCAGGCGACCTTCCACCTGACCGGGAATTCGCATATTGACGCAGCCTGGCTATGGCCCTGGACGGAAACGGTCGACGTAGTAAGACGCACCTTTGGAACTGCGCTCCAACTGATGAACGAATACCCGACCTATACCTACACCCAATCCGCCGCGCAGTACAACCAGTGGATGGCTGATAAATATCCCGACATGAATGCGGAAATCAAGAAGCGCATTCAGGAAGGCCGGTGGGAAGTAGTCGGTGGCATGTGGGTTGAACCAGACCTGAACCT
>JAJZIF010000084.1 GCA_021810735.1 Acidobacteriota bacterium | reverse complement strand
ACTGGCCTTTTATTTCCTGGTGACTTACCGCGGGCGCTGGGCAACGTATGCGGTGAAAACCCTTGCGATTTGCAGCGTTGCCGTGGGCTCTTTCAATCTGCTGATGGTTGCTCATGGGCATCCTCTGAAGACGCGTGCCGGGACGGTTCTGACCGCGCTGCCGGTTCCGGGGCTCAAGTACCTGGACAAGCATACGCGACCGGGCGAGTATCTCTTCGCGTACCCTTACATTCCGCAATATTATTTCCTGACCGAGACGCAGAACCCGACGCGCTACAGCCTGCTGATTTACAACTACAACACGGAGCGGCAGTTCAAGAAAGCGATCGAGGAGATACAGAAGCACAAGGTCAGATTCATTGTCTGGCAAACGGATATGAAACAGTGGCAGAAGCTTCTGCCAGGGTGTACGCGCAGGCCGCCGTATGGCTTCCTCATGGATGATTACATCCGGTCGCATTACAGGATGGTTGCGTCCTATCCCTATCATGGGTATGAGATATGGGAGCGGAATGGCGATGAGTGATTCCAGGTCAACAAACGGGGAGCCGGAGTTTGACCGGTACTCGGCTGCGTATGCTGAGTTGCTGGCCGACCCGATGCGGGAAAAGTTCGCGCGTGATCCGCTTTACTTTCACCGGCGCAAGGTGGAGGTGATCGCAGAGCTGCTGGAGGCGCACAGGCTGAATCCGGCGAGGATGAAGTGGCTGGATGTGGGCTGCGGGCAGGGAGATTTGCTGCGGCTGGGGCGCGGATTGTTTGCCGAAGCCGCGGGCTGCGACCCCGCCAGCACGATGCTGCCCGCAGGCGAAGAGATTCCGGTTCTTGTGCAGCCGTCGCCCGAGGAGTTGCCGTTCGAGGACAGGTCGATGGACTTCGTCACGGCGGTGTGCGTGTTTCACCACGTACACGGGAGGGCGCGGACGGCGCTGGCGCGGGAGATCAAGCGGGTGCTGGCTCCGGGCGGGTGTTTCTGCATCATCGAACATAATCCGTGGAATCCGGTGACGCGCGGAATTGTGAAGCGGTGCCCGGTGGACGTGGATGCGGAACTGCTGACGGCTCCTGAATCTAGAAGGCTGATGTCCTCAGCAGGCATGACCGCGGTGCGGACGAGATATTTCCTGTTCTTGCCAGAGAAGTTGCGCGGGATTGCCGGGGTGGAGTCGTGGTTGGGAAGCGTACCGCTCGGCGGGCAGTACGCCATGCTGGGCCGCTGAAGTGGAGATTGGAGCATTTTCCCTGCAGGGGAAATGCTCTATCCGGCGCCTTATTTCGGCGACCGGGCGAGGAGAACAACAGCTTCTCAGTGAAGACGATGGTATCGCGGGCGCGGTTCTCTCAGGTGGAGGTTGATTCTGAGGGGTGAATCTCGATCACGGCAAAGAAAAAGCCGCAGTTTTGTGGGCTGCGGGATTTTGATTGGGCAATGGCTGACGGCTACATGATGGTTATGGAGGAGGTGGGTTCCTGCTCTTCCATGGGATCGTGATCGTTCGAATCCGCCAGACGAATCAGCCGGTGCAGGTACGCGCGAGAAATGTTGAGGCTGCGCGCCGCCAGGGTCTTGTTGCCGTTGCTTTCACGCACGGCCGCGGCTGCCAGCTTCACCTTGTAGTCTCGCAATTGCCGTTCAAACGAACCGGAAAGCAGTTCGACGCCGGCTTCTTCGCGGAGATGGTCAGGAAGATCCTCGACGGTGAGGCGATTCCCCATGGAAAGGAGCACGGCTCGCTGAATCACGTTCTCCAATTCGCGCACATTGCCCGGCCAGGAGTAGGTCATGAGCTGGCTCATGGCCGCCGAATCGATCTCCTGCATCTCCTTCTGATAGGCCTGTGAGTACTGCATGAGGAAGTGCAGCGCAATCCTGGGAATGTCTTCTGCGCGTTCGCGAAGGGGTGGTGCTTCAATTTTGACGACGTTGATGCGGTAGTAGAGATCCTGGCGGAACTGGCCGCGGACGACCATTTCATCGAGATCTCTGTGAGTGGCAAAAATGATGCGCGCCCTGAGCGGAACGAGGCGCGTACCGCCGAGGCGCATGAATTCCTTCTGCTGCAAAACGCGCAGCAGTTTGACCTGCGTGAAGAGGCTGAGCTCGCCAATTTCGTCGAGGAAGACTGTTCCGTCGGCGGCTTGTTCGAGCAGGCCGGCGCGTGTCCCGTTGCTGCCGGTGAAGGCACCTTTTTCGTGTCCGAAAAGTTCAGACTCGATGAGAGTCTCCGGAATGGCGCCGCAGGAGACGGCCACAAACGGCCGGCCGGCGCGGTCACCGAGGTTGTGCAGGGCTCGCGCGATGAGTTCCTTGCCGGTGCCGCTTTCGCCGGTGACAAGAACATTGTTGTCAAAGCTGGCGACGCGATGAATCAGGCTGTAGACATGCCGCATTTGCGGGCTTGAGCCGATCATCTGGTCGCATGCCAGATTGCTTTCGAGCCTTCTCTTCGTGGCCCGCAGTTCGCGCTTGAGCTGCGATGTTTCATTGGCGCGGCGAAGCATCGCCTTGAGCTCGGCGATATGCAGGGGAGCCCGGCAATATCCGTAGGCGCCTTCCTTGACCAGTTCCGTGGCGCAGCTGCGCATGGTGTCGTCGGCCAGCAAGATGAGGGCCACGCCCGCCGCAATGTAGGTGCGGGCAAGCTCCTTGCGGGAGTCGAGAGAACCGATGGCAGAATTCAAATCGAGGATCGCTATATCGAAGCCGTCTCCGGAGAGGAATTCCTCCACGGAATACTGATCCCGGATTTGATAAATCTCGAAATTCGCTCCCAAAGCAGTCTTGAGCGCCGCGTAGAGCGTATGCTGGGTCGAGAGCAGAGCGATTTGCATTGCGTCGTTTCCTCCAGAGGGAAGGGAGGCTGCTTCAATAAGGTAAGGCCGATTCCCGAAACCTGAATTCGTCTTGAAGGTTCCCGCAGATCCGGTAATTGAGTCAAGAAATCATGGGTTACACGGAATAGATTACTTTTGTGGGGAAGTTACTCTTTAGAAACAGCGCCGCATGCGATTTCCCAAGACTTCCGACCTGACGATCCACAGCGGGGAATGATTAAAATCAGAGTCTTCCGAGGCGGCATAGTATTTGTGAACTAGATTCGTTCCGTTTTTGTATAGAGACGGTTTCGTGTATACTCCTCCAACCCCGGGCGTTATCGTTGACTTCTGTAGTAATCAGCAGAAAGCGATGCTGTTACCGGGGGAAGTGCCGATCGTGCTTTGGCCGGTGGAAGCAGGGTTCTGCCCATCGAGGCGAGGGCAGGCCGTAGCTGATTTCCCGAAAACAGATGCGGTATATTGGTCCAACGTTGAGCAGAGGAGTCTTTCGTTGGATCTGGACAGGGAATCGTCGTATGACCCGCAGACGGGGCTGCCGCTGGAGCAGCAGGTGGCCAGGCTCCAGGCTCTGCTGGAAGCTACGCGTCAAGTTCACTCCACGATGAGAGTCGATGAGGTTCTGCATCGGTCTGCGCGGTTGCTGGTTCTGGAGCTGGAAATGAACGGGGCCCTGTTTCTTGAGCAAGGCTCTCAGGAGCCCAGAATCAGCTACGGGGAGATACCTGCCGCTCCGTATGAGGGATGCCGCCGTTTTCCGCTTCTCTCGCGAGAGAATCACATGCTGGCCGAGCTGGTGGTTGCAAGCCCGAACTGCGCGGAGTTCAGCGTCTACGAGCAGGACTTCATTGAAGGCCTGGTGCTGCAGACGGCCGTTGCGCTGGAAAATGCAACCCTGCACGAGCGGGACCTGGAATGGGCGCGAGTGCAGCAGGATCTGGATGCAGCACGCTCGCTGCAACTTTCTTTGCTGCCGAAGTCCATGCCGAAGATCGAGTCGTTTTCGATCGCGGGCCGGTCGACGACATGCTACGAGGTGGGCGGCGATTACCTTGACACGATGAAACTACCGGACGGCTCGCACCTGATGGTGGTGGCAGATGTGGCCGGTAAGGGACTCGCCTCGGCCATTGTGGCCACGAGTTTTCGTTCGGCGCTGCGGTCCCTGGCGAGCCATCCGCTGCCGCTGGCCGAGTTGGCCACTCGCATGAGCCAGCACCACTGGGAAGAGGGCGCAGAGGCGCAGAGGCGCTATGTGACGGCTATTTTTGTGCGCCTTGATCCGGAGGGGCCGAGGATCGAAGTTGTGAACTGCGGTCACAATCCCGGCGCGCTGCTGCTGCCGGACGGCTCGGTTCGAATTGTTGAAGCGTCGGGAACGCCGTTGGGCCTGCTTCCCGGCATGGAGTACTCTTCCGAGACGTTTGAATTCTTGCCGGGGGCCAGAATTCTTCTGTACACGGATGGCCTGACCGAGACGCTGCAGGCGGGTGGAGTGGACGAAGAATTTGGCCTGGAACGGCTGGTGGAGACCTTTCGTGCATGCAGAAGCCCGCAAGCCGAGCGTATGCTCGACGATGTATGGGAGGCAATCGGCTCATTTTCATCCCACGCACCGCAAGCCGACGACATGACCGCCCTGGCGATCTGTCATCTCGATTCCTCTAAGCAGGAGATCGTTCGCCCATGAAGAATGGAAGTTCTGTCCAGGTCTGTCTACCGTCGGAGCTGGGCTTTGAAAAGGTCGCCATGAGCACCGCTGCCAGCATGGCTGCGCTGATGGGATTTGACGAGGAGCGGATTGAGGACTTGAAGACCGCCGTGGCCGAAGCCTGCATCAACGCTATCGAGCACGGCAACAAGCTGAATGAGTCGCTCAGTGTTGCGGTTGTGCTTTCGATGAGCCAGAACGGGCTCGAAGTAAAAGTGATAGATGACGGAGTCGGGGTGCGACAGCAACCACCCTCACCGGACATCGACCGAAAACTGCATGGCGAGGAAGACACCCGCGGCATGGGGATGTTTCTGATTCAGGCTTTGGTGGATGAAGCCGAGTGGTATGTGGGTCCACCGGGAAAAAGCTACGTACGACTGGTGATCAAGCTTGCCAAGGAGAAGGATTGATGCAGGACACGACCAAGATCACGCAGCGAACTGCGACAGCCGCTTCCGGGAGTCCGGTTCGCATTTTCTCCTTTAGCGGAGACATTACATCGACTGCCAAGGATTCCATTCTCAGCGCCTACCGTGAGCTCGACGGTTCCACTTACTACCTGCTGCTCGACTTCACGGCCGTCGAATACATTAATTCGTCTGGCATTGCGATCATCATCCAGATGCTGCTCGATGCCAGCAAGGCCGGGAACCAGACGGTGGCAATTTTTGGTCTGAGCTCACACTTCAACAAGGTGTTCACGATGGTCGGTATTAACAAATACGCCGCTCTCCATCCCGACGAAGCCGCCGCCATCGCCTCGATTTAGCAAAATCATCACTCAGGGCCAATCGTGGCCTTGCGATTGAGCCAGCGTGGTGGTCCACGCCTGCCTGTTGCCCCTCCGCACCAAAGAAAGAGATGCTGGCCGCTGACCAGAGCATTTCCGCTATTCCTGTGAACTTTCTGAATTCAATCAAGCGCAGCTTTTCTTAACGGAAAAGCTGCGTTGAGATTGTCTCTTTGGTCTATACCAATAGGGGAAATGCTAGAGGCTGGTGCAAGTGATCACAGCGCTCAGCGTGTGAGTTTCTCCGGGAGCTATGTTGACCGCGCAACTGAGTACGTTGCTGGCCTCCAGACAGGCGAAGTGCTGCCACTCGCCGACGCCGAGGTCGGCAATTTTACCGGCGCCTGTTTCCCAGGGGTTCCACGTCACGGTGGATTGCGAGCCGGATTTCGCGACGCGAATGCGCCGCATGAGGACGGGATCGACGAGGGTCAGATCGGCTGCGGTGTTGAGGTAGGCATTGTCCGTTTCGCTGCTGAATCTGAGGTCGCCCAGTTGCTGTTTTTCGCGGTTTCCCTCCCCGTTGTCGAGATAGCGTGCGCCGTCGAGTCCGGTGATGCTGACTTGCCGCACATCGCCGACGGCGAGATAGCTGTGCAGCGCCTCGGCCACCCTGACCGGCACCGATGCCTCATTGGTGTAGTCGAGTTCCATCCGCAAAGCGGCGCCGAAGGTCGCGCGCAACCGCAAGGTGAAGTCATACGGCCACCACTGCTTGCCGCTGCTGTCATTCGTGGTGGAAAGCGTGACGCGGACGCCGTCGGCATGAGGTTCGATCGCGTCCAGATCCCAGGCCTTTGTCCGCACCAGTCCATGTTTGGGGGCCCGGGGATTGTCTTCTTTGGCGCGAAACCATGGCGAGCAGACGGGTACGCCGCCGCGAATGGCCTCGCCATCAGCCCAGAGCGCGCTGCTGCTCGTAAAGATGACTTCTTCGCCTCCAGCCGGGCGCCAGGACGTGATGTGCGCTCCATGCAGGTAGATTTCGCCGGTGGCCGCGGGGGCAGTGATACGAACGCACGGCAGGCCGCCGTTGCCCGTGGTGATGTGCGCCAGTCCAGGCAGGCCAAAGCGCGCCTGTAACGTTTCTGCAGAAAGGCAGGTCATGGAAAAAGTATGCTCCGGCAGGGGAATGTCTGTCTCCAGTGAGAAGGATAGGCGTGATGGAATCTCAATCGCTAATGCACAGGCTCCCAGCCAGCCCGTATGATGAGACTGCCCACTTTCATGACTGAACCTGTCTCTTCAGAAGCCATCACATCACCTGTTTCGCGGACTCCTTCGCCGCGGGCCGAGATGACCGCACGCGCCATTGTCATCGCCATTGCTTATTCCGTGATTGGCATCGTCGCAGTTCGCAGCGTGCCGGGGATCGACATCGACCAGTGGTGGCATATGAGCGCCGCAAGGTGGATGTTGCATCATCACGCATTCCCGCAGGTGGCCATTTACTCGGGCCTGCATCCGCAGCCTGTGTGGCACGACTACAGCTGGCTCTACGACCTGATGATGTACAAGCTCTACCGGTCTTTCGGGCTGGCAGGGATTCTGGCTTACATCACGGCGATGGTGCTCGCCATTCTGACTGCTCTGCATCGCATTACCGGTCGAGTGCAGGCGGATTTTCTGCCGGCGATGGTGGTGGCCGTTGCGGGAATTTTGAGCATGACGCCGCTGTATACGCCGCGATCCTGGCTCTTCTCCATATTATTCTTTGTCATCCAGCTGGATGTGCTGCATCGCGCACGGAGCAGCGGACGGTGGCAGACTCTGCTGTGGCTGCTGCCGCTCTACGCGCTGTGGGCCAATATCCACATCCAGTTCATGGATGGGCTGGTGGTGCTGGGTGCGACGGCCTGTGAGCCGTTGTTCATGCGCCTTTGGCCGTGGCCGGAGAAGCCGCCGCTGCCGGCAGGCAAATTGTTTGCTATTCTTGGCGGCTGCATCGGGGCGACATGGATCAATCCCTACGGATGGAGCTTGTATTTTTCCGCCTACAAGCTGGTTTCTGAGCGCGTGGTCTTCAATCACGTAGAGGAACTGCTGGCTATCCCCTTCCGCATCTGGGAGAACTATCTCTTTCTGGCCCTGGTTGTGGCCGCGGCAGTCGCGCTTGCCCGGCGACAGAAGCCCGACCTGTGGCGATGGATGCTGTTTGCCGGAGGGCTGATTATCTCCTTCCGTTCGGGGCGGGATATCTGGTTTTTGACGGCCATTGCGGTCATGATTCTGGCCGAGGGGCTGTCTTCCAAGGCTGTCTCCGCGCCGCTGCGCCCGCTGCCGAAACTGGCTCGTCCGGTCATCGCGGTGGTGGTGATCCTGGTTACGTTTGCCTCCGCGCGGGTGATGGGCATCGACAAGACCTACCTCAAGAAATACGAGTACCTGGCTATGCCGGTGAGGGCCGTGGATGCGGTGATGGAGAAGGGCTACCCCGGTCCGATTTTCAATAACTACGAATGGGGTGGATATCTGATCTGGCGGATGCGGAAGCCGGTGTCGATTGATGGCAGGGCGGCCGTGTATGGCGGGGAACGCTTCAAGCGAACCCTTGACACCTGGATGGGCGAGCCAGTCTGGACCAGCAACCCACAGCTGAAGGCAGCCAACCTGGTGATTGGCCCAGTGAACGATGCGCTGACGCAGTTATTGCGAGAGGATCCGGATTTCCGGATGGTCTACCGGGACAAGGTTGCAGCGGTGTTTGTACGGAATACGACCGCTAAGGCCGCTCAGGCAAAGAAGAACTGAGCCGTCGCTCTCGGTTGTTCTCGGAAGAAGAACGGGGCGGATTTACGCGGCGATTTGCGGTGCTCCGCGCAGGAAGGTCTGGATAACCGTCCGCTCAGGGGAGAGGATTACAAAATCCGCGCTTCGGCCTGCGGCGATGTCGCCGATCTTATCGTCAAGGCCAAGCATGCGCGCCGGGTTGCGAGTGGCCAGGGGCATCACCTCGGCGAGCGCGGCTCCCGTAAATGCAGCGAAGTTGCGCAGGCCGGTGTCCAGCGTGAGTGTGCTGCCGGCCAGGGTGTTTTCTTCAATCAGGCAGACGCCGCCCTCGACGCGGACATCCAGTTCGCCCAGCTTGTAGGGGCCATCGGGCATGCCGGCGGCGCTCATGGCGTCGGTGATCAGGATGCCACGCTCGCGCCCTTTCATTTTCCAGTAGATGCGGACCGCGGTTGGCTCGACGTGCAGGCCGTCGCAGATCAGCTCGGCGAAGAGGCCGTCGTTGGTGAGCACCTCGCCGACGAGTCCCGGTTCGCGGTGATCGAAGGTGCGCATGGCGTTGAAGGTATGCGTGGCAGAGGCAGCGCCGAGTTGCACGCCCTTTCTGGCTTCGGCGAGGGTTGCGTTGCTGTGCCCCAGGCTCACGCGGATACCCAGCTCGACGGCCCGCGCGATGGTTTCATCGGCTCCGGGCAGTTCGGGCGCAATGGTGAGCAACCGTACCTGGCCCTCGGCAGCCTGCCACATTTGGTTGAGCAGCTTGACGGAGGGTTTCTGCAGCAGTCGTTCCGGGTGGGCGCCGCGCTTGTGCGGCGAAAGGAATGGGCCCTCCAGATGGATGCCGACAGGCTGAGCGCCGAGCTGGGGGCGGCGCATTTCCAGAGCCAGCCCCTCCAGCGAGCGCAGGGTCATGTCCATGTCTGCAGAGACGGTGGTCGCCAGGTAAGCTCCGACGCCATGGCGGGCGAGGAAGCCGCCAATCGTTGCCAGTGCCTGCGGCGTGGCTTCCATGATGTCGTGCCCGGCGCTGCCATGAATATGAACGTCAAAGAGCGCGGGCAGGATGGTTGCTCCGGGAAAGTCGAGCACCTCGCCGTTGGGCAGAGACGCTGCGTCGGCCTGGCCAATTTCTGTTACTGCGCCATCTTCCACAACGACAAACGGATCTTCGATGGCTCGCTGTGCCGTCAACAATTGTGCTGCTCTCACTACCGTCCGCATAACACTCTGACTCTACACTGTTACAGCGTGTTTCATATAGAGTTCTGCAGACGATTGATTTCGCGGGCCGGGCGCGTTGGCGCGTTCCATGCAATTCATCCCCGGCAGGCGGGCGGTTTTGAAGCACGTTCCAAGGAATGACTGTGCGCAGAATTGGTATTCATCTTTCGACCACGGGCGGCTATTACAAGGCCGCTGAGCGCGCCCATGAAATCGGCGCAAACACCGTTCAGATTTTTTCTTCCAGCCCGCGCATGTGGCGCTCGCCCAGCGTGAAGCCGGAAGATGCCGCAAAACTGAAGGAAACATGCCGCAAATACGATTGCGAGCCGGTGGTGATTCACGTCAGCTACCTGGTGAACGTGTGCAGCCAGTCGGAGGACGTTCGCGCCAAATCCGTAGTTGCGTTTCGCGGCGAAGTGGAACGCGCCCTCGCACTTGGTGCGCGCTACCTGGTCCTGCATCCCGGTTCGTGGAAGGGAATGACGCGCGATGAGGGGCTTGCGCTGGCGGCGGAATCCATCGCAAAAGCCACGGAAGGCATCGATTTTTCCGGCAAGGACTTCCAAATCTTGATTGAAAACACCGCTGGAGCCGAGTTTTCCCTGGGCGGCAGCTTCGAGCAGGTGGGCGAGCTGGTGGCGCGGCTCAGGCCGGTTGTGCCAGTGGGCGTGTGCCTCGACACCTGCCACTGCCACGTGGCGGGCTACGACATTGTCAGCTCCGAAGGCTATGAGGAGACGGTGGCGCTGATCCAGAAAACCATCGGACTGGAAACGGTGCGGGTGTGGCACATGAACGACGCCAAGGCGCCGCGCGGGTCGAAGCTGGACCGGCACGAGCATATCGGTGAGGGAACCATCGGCGCCGAGCCGTTCCGGCGGCTGCTTCACGACGCCCGCTTTGCCCACTGCGCCTTCATTGCGGAAACACCGCTCGATGAGGAGGCGGATGACGCGCGCAATGTGGCGGCGCTGCGGGGGCTCGCCGCAGGCTGAAACGGGGGGAGTTGAGGGGATTTTCGGCTGGCCGCGAAGTTACAATCAAAGATGACTATGGCTAAAGACAAGACCGAGAAAGCGGCCTCCACGGCGCCGACGGACGCTTCTCCGACATCGAACTTCGAGACCCGTTACAACCCGGGTGAGATTGAGCCGCGCTGGCAGCAGCGCTGGGCTTCGCAGCCCGATCTTTACGCTGCCGAACCGGCGACCAGCCGCAAACCCAAGTACTACGTGCTGGAGATGCTGCCGTATCCGTCTGGCCAGCTGCACATGGGCCACGTGCGCAACTACGCCATTGGCGACGCGCTCGCCCGCTACATGTGGATGCAGGGCTACAACGTGCTGCACCCGAGGGGCTGGGACGCATTCGGT
>JAJZIF010000083.1:7723-10683 GCA_021810735.1 Acidobacteriota bacterium | reverse complement strand
CCAAGCGCAAAGGTACGAACGCCACCGACATCGCGAATGCGGTGCTGAAGCGAGTGGCGGAGATGCGCGGCGTCACGCTGCCCGCCGATGTGAATGTCACGACGACGCGCAACTACGGCGCCACGGCAAAGGCGAAATCGGACGAATTGCTGGAACATCTGCTGCTGGCGACGCTATCGGTCACCTTGTTGATCGCGGTATTTCTGGGATGGCGGGAGTCAGGGGTGGTGCTGCTGGCCATTCCGGTGACCCTGGCACTGACCATGGCGATCTTCTATCTGCTGGGCTACACCCTGAACCGGGTGACGCTGTTTGCGCTGATCTTCAGCATCGGCATTCTTGTGGACGACGCGATCGTGGTGGTGGAGAACATGGTCCGGCATTTTCGCCTGCCGAAGAACCGTCGCCGTCCGCTGAGCGACATTGCGGTCGAGGCTGTCGCGGAGGTGGGAAACCCGACCATCCTGGCCACCTTCACTGTGATCGCGGCGATTCTGCCGATGGCGTTTGTGCGCGGCCTGATGGGGCCGTATATGCGGCCAATCCCCGTGGGGGCCTCGGTGGCAATGATGTTTTCGCTGATTGTGGCTTTCGTGGTGTCGCCATGGGCAGCGCTGCGGCTGCTTGGCCGCAAGCATTTGAGCGGAGCGCATACGCTGACCCCGGAGAAGGAAGGCTGGCTCACGCGCTTCTATCGTCGCGCGATGCATCCGCTGATGCATCGCGCCAGGAACCGCTGGCTGTTCCTGGGCGCGGTCGTGGTGCTGCTGCTGGCGGCCATGGCGCTGGTGCCTCTGAAGATGGTGCTGGTGAAGATGCTGCCGTTCGATAACAAGAGCGAGTTCCAGGTGATCATCAACATGCCGGACGGCACTCCCCTGGAGCAGACGACGCGCGTAGCGCAGGCGTTGGGAACGTATCTGAGCCAGCAGAACGATGTGTGGAACTATCAGATATACGCTGGCACTTCGGGGCCATACAACTTCAACGGGCTTGTCCGTCACTACTATATGCGGCGTCTGCCAAACCAGGCGGACATTCAGGTGAATCTGTTGCCTTTGAAGCAGCGCAGCGAGCAGAGTCACGACATCGCCAAGCGGCTGCGTCCGGGACTGTTGCGCATTGCGAACCAGTATGGCGCGCGAATTCAGGTGGCGGAGGTTCCGCCCGGTCCGCCAGTGCTGCAGACCCTGGTGGCCGAGGTCTACGGCCCGAATCTGCAGGGACAGATCGCGGTGGCTCGGCAGGTCAAGCAGATCTTTCAGCAGACCAAGGGCGTCGTGGACACGGACTGGTATATGGAAGACCCGCAGCAGCAACTGGTGATGCGAGTGGATGAAGCGAAGGCCGCGCTGCATGGAATCGCCGTGGCCCAGGTGGCGCAGACGCTCCAACTGGCGACTTCCGGCATGCAGGCCGGCTTGCTGCACTCGCAAAATTCGCGAGAGGCCGTGCCGACAACGGTGGAACTGGAGCGTCCGGAACGCTCATCGCAGGAGGCGCTGGAGAATATCAAACTGCGCGGCGCGGACGGCAGCATGGTGTCGCTGCGTGAATTGGTAGATGTGGAGCACACCACGCTGCAACCCAGCATTTATCACAAGAACCTGAAGCGCGTGGTGTATGTAACCGGCGATATGGCAGGCTCGGAAGAAAGCCCCGTGTACGGCATTATGAAGATGAACCAGGCGCTCGACAAGCTGACGCTGGCGGACGGATACAAGCTGGTTCGATACAACTCTGTGCAGCCGGAATCCACCGACCGCTACTCGATGAAATGGGATGGCGAGTGGCAGATCACGATTGAAGTTTTCCGCGACCTGGGACTGGCATTCGCTGCGGTCCTCATTCTGATTTACGTGCTGGTGGTGGGCTGGTTCAAATCGTTCACAGTGCCGCTGGCGATCATGGCGCCGATTCCGTTGACTTTGATCGGCATTTTGCCGGCACATGCGCTGCTGGGCGCGTTTTTTACCGCAACGTCGATGATCGGCTTCATCGCTGGAGCAGGCATCATCGTTCGCAATTCGATCCTTGTGGTCGACTTCATCGAACTGCGGCGGCATCAAGGCATGCCGCTGGCGGAAGCTGTCATCGATGCCGGCGCAGTTCGGCTGCGTCCGGTGCTGCTGACGGCGGCGGCCGTGGTGGTCAGCGCCAGCGTCATTCTTACCGACCCGATCTTTCAAGGGCTGGGTCTGTCGCTGATTACCGGTGGAATCGCTTCAACATTTCTCTCCTGGCCCGCCGTGCCGGTGCTGTATTACATGATGCACGCCGGCAAAGCGGAGGCCGCGGAGAAAGCTTCAGAACTGTAATCACAGGAGATAGGGCAATGACAATTGAACGTGCAGTTCGTCTACTCGCGGGCGCCATCGTGCTGGTTTCCCTGGCACTCGCCTATCGGTTTTCTTCCTACTGGCTCTGGCTGACAGCGTTTGTGGGGCTGAATCTGTTTCAGTCGGCGCTTACGAACTGGTGTCCTGCCATGTCGATTTTTCGCGCGATGGGATTGAAGGATTCCGCCGCCAGTTCAGCCAGGTAAGGAGCGCCGGTTCATGACCTCTCGCGCCCACAACAGCGATGCGCTCAAGGATGAAGTCTATCGTCAGATGTTTCGTCTGGAGGCGCGTCGTCCTGGCGCTGAAATGGACCTCGCGATTGCCCTGGTGCGCACCTGCGTTGCCTTGTGCTCCGTATGCGGACCCGGCAAAGAGCAGCAGTGGCTCGAAAGGATCGGCCCGATCTGCATCGGCATGTTCGAGGCGGCGCGACCAGCGACGAAATAATGGCGGTCGATCGATTCCGTGACCGTTGAAGAATGTCGGGACTCGATCCCTGTGTGGCAGTTCCCGCAGGAAGAATATACTTATCCCTGTAAGTAGTTCTTGAGACCCTCCCGCGATGCGATCCGAACTGATCGAAGCCACAGCCCTGCTGCGTCGCAATACCCCCCAATC
>JAJZIF010000083.1:0-7713 GCA_021810735.1 Acidobacteriota bacterium | reverse complement strand
GATTACTACAGAACACCGTCTATTCCTTCAGCATGAAAGTTTGCGGGCATCCGGAAGACGCGGAAGACACCATGCAGGAGGTTCTCTTCCGGTCGCTCCCGCATCTGGCAAAGATCGAGGAGCCGCGTGCCCTCGCCGTCTGGCTGTATACCGTGACCAGGAATCGCTGCTGGCGCATGCGCCGCAAGGGTGTTCATGCCCCGAAGCACAAAATCTCTTTGGATGAACTCATGCCTGACGATGCGGAACTGGGGCGGCTGTTGCACGATGTTCGCGAGAGCCCCGAGGGCAACCTTCTTCAGGCCGAGCAGCACCAATTGCTGCATCGGGCGGTCTTGCGCATTCCCGCACCACTGCGCATCGTTCTTGTGCTCCACGATATGGAGGAATTGAACACCGACCAGGTTGCCGAAATACTCGGTTTGCAGCCTGGAACTGTCAGGGTGCGTCTCCACCGCGCGCGGCTGAGCGTGCGCAGAGAGATCGATCGCGCGCTGGACAGTTCCTCTGTGGAGTCGGATAAGACGAAGTCGACGAAGCCGAAGCGATCCCATGCCAAAGCCGCGCAACGGCCTGCGGAATGCCGCGATCTGTTCGCCAACCTCTCCGAATATCTGGATGGCAGAATAGGCCCGGTCTCCTGCGAACAGATGCGCCAGCATATCGACGCGTGTCCTGCCTGTGTGGCTTTCCTGCGCGATTTGCGTCTGGCCATCGACCGTTGCCGCTCCCTTCAGGTACCCTGCGACCCCGCCATCGCGCCTCGCTTGCGCTCCATTCTGACCCGGGAATATCTACGCATGCTGGGGATGCCAACAACCCAGTGAAAAATGTCCGCCGCACTGTAACGAACTACCCGCCCCGTGTCTCTTTTCTAATGAAAGCGAGGACCGCTATGCAGGTAAAGATCACGCACCTCAATCATGTACAGTTCTCCATTCAGGCGCGTTCTCATACGATCGTCTGCGATCAGCCGACTGAGAATGGTGGCGAAGATACCGGCATGACGCCTCCGGAGTTGTTGCTGGCGTCGCTAAGTTCGTGTGTGGCATTCTATGCCGCTCAATATCTAAGGACGCGCAACCTGGCCGAGACTGGCGTGGAAGTATCCGTGACCGCCGACAAGCTGCTTCAGCCTGCCCGGCTCGGCAACTTTCGCATTCAGGTCTTCTGCCCCGTCGAGCTTACCGACGACCAGACCACGGGACTCATGCGATCTGTCCACCAGTGCCTGATTCACAACACGATGATGTCGCCCCCGGAAATAAAGATTGAGTTGACGAACGGCGCGCTCGCGACGTTGCCGGGATGACCGCGGCGGAGTCGCTGCTTGCGAAGCCAGCACCGCCGATTGCCGTTCGGTCCGATCCTCTTGCGGGCTTGCGCTCGCGAAGTGGGCATCCATCGCCAGCGTCACGATCCAAGCGGTTCCTACTGTCCTTCTTTCGGCGTGCTGTAGGTCTGCATTTACTTTGACCTGGATACCGTCTCCATGCTCGGTATTTTTTGGAACATCTGCTTGATGCCGCGCAGGGCCTGGCGCGTTCTTTCTTCATTTTCGATCAGAGAAAAACGGACATGCCCGTCTCCATGCTCACCGAAGCCAACTCCGGGACTGACAGCTACCTTAGCTTCGGTCAGCAATTTCTTTGAAAACTCGAAGGAGCCGATCTTTCGGTAGGCCTCTGGAATGGGTGCCCAGACAAACATGGTTGCTTTCGGCATTTCGACAGGCCAGCCAGCTTGGTTGAGGCCTTGTACCAGCACATCGCGGCGTTTGCGATAGTTATCGCAAATCTGTTGCACGCACTCCTGCGGGCCTTCCAGCGCCTGGATGGACGCCACCTGAATCGGCGTAAACGTTCCGTAATCGAAGTAGCTCTTGATCCGGCCAAGAGCGGCCACCAGCGCAGGATTCCCGACCATGAAGCCGACTCTCCAGCCCGGCATATTGTAGCTTTTCGAAAGCGTAAAAAATTCCACCGCAATATCCTTGGCTCCTGGGACCTGCAGGATGGAGGGTGCGCGGTAGCCATCGAATACGAGGTCAGCATAGGCAAGGTCATGCACGACATAGACGCCAAATTCCTTGCACAGCGCCACCACTTCCTCAAAAAAAGGCAGGTCAACGCATTGGGTTGTGGGGTTGGAAGGAAAATTGAGAATCAGCATCTTCGGACGGGGAGACATGGTAGGGAGAACCTGCCTCAATTCAGCCAGAAACGCAGGCGCACTGTTGATTTCGATATAGCGAACGTCCGCGCCGGCGATGATGGGGCCGTAGATGTGGATTGGGTAACTCGGGTTGGGAACAATGACAGCATCGCCGCGATCCAGGGTGGCAAGGCACAGGTGCGCAATGCCTTCCTTGGACCCGATGGTTACGATGGCTTCCGTCAATGGATCGAGATCGACGTCATAGCGCCGTTTGTACCAGTTGCAGATCGCCTTGCGCAGCCTGGGAATACCTTTGGAGAGCGAATAGCGGTGGGTGGCCGTTTTTTGCGCGGCTTCGATCATCTTGTCCACAATATGCTTCGGCGTCGCGCCATCCGGGTTCCCCATGCCGAAATCGATGATGTCTTCACCGCGTTGGCGCGCAGCAGCCTTCAGTTCGTTCGTTATGTTGAACACGTAAGGGGGGAGTCGGGTTAATCGAGAGAATTCTTCCATGGAATCGAAGGGCACCTGCTGGTTTCGTTTTGGGTGGAACAGCGGTCTGGGCACGCACAGTTTCAGCCGAGTCCAGTTCAGTATTTCGCGTCAAGCTTGATCTTAATGTCAGTTTCGTTCAGATGCGCACTTGCGCGCTTGACCCGTATCGGCATTTCGGATGCAACACCGATCGTGATTGCAAATTGCTGTACTGTTACGGCAAAGGTTCATTCTATCCTTGATGAGAAGGGATATCGAGTGCGGAAGAGAAGCTAGAGGTATGCAAGTACGGATTCTGCTGTTTGGCGCGTTGAAGGACCTGCTGGCTCGCGACGGGGAACCCTCGTCCAGCGAGACGATGGAACTGCCGGAACTGGCCACGGTGGAGGAGTTTCTGTGCCGTTTCATGATCGCCTCTCCACAGATGCAGAAATTCGCCAACTCCCTGGCAATTGCCGTGAACCGAGAATATGCGCTTCCATCCCATGTGCTGCATGAGGGGGATGAAGTGGCTTTGCTGCCTCCTGTCAGTGGCGGCTGCGCCGACCATGATTCTCCGAGGGCTGTAGGTCCGCAGGTCGATTTGGTTCGGTTGCAGCGCGAGGCCATCGACGCCGATGCACTGGTCGCGCAGGTCAAAGAGGGCGAGGCTGGCGCAGTGGTTGTTTTCGACGGCATTGTCCGCAATCACACGCGCGGACGTCGCACGCTGTTTCTCGATTACGAGGCCTATGAAGCGATGGCGCTCAGCCAGATGCGGGCACTGGTCAGCGATGCAAAACAACGCTTCGCCGTTCGCGAAATTGCGTTGGTTCATCGGCTGGGACGCCTGCGGATCGGCGAGACCAGCGTTCTGATCGCCGTGGCTTCCGCGCATCGCGCGCAGGCCTTTGAGGCCTGCCGATGGATCATCGACACGCTGAAACGAACAGTCCCCATATGGAAGAAGGAATGGTTTGAAGACGGCGCGGTCTGGGCCGACGGCGAACCATTTCCAGCAGAGATCTCGACCCATGCCCCTGCGAAGGCCGATATCGGCGGCGAGCAGTCGTGAGTGGACGCACGGCTGGAGTTGCCTTCGCGGCCTTGGCCATGGTTCTCGCAGCATCGGCGCAGGTGGCTGCGCCACCTGCGGTTTCCAGCGGATCGCTGCGAGTCCATGTGAATCTGGTGAATGTTCCGGTCAATGTTACGGATGGCCGCGGCAGACCGGTCGATGGCCTGAGTCGAGACGACTTCATGCTTACCGAGGATGGTCATCCGGAAACGATCCGGCTATTTGAACCGAATGCGACACAGCCTCTGTCGCTTGTTTTCGCCATCGACACCAGCGTGAGCGTCCGCAAAGATCTGCCGCTTGCCCGCCAGGCCGCGTACGAGTTTGCCCGTTCCCTGTTGCGTCCAGGAGATCGCCTGGAGCTATTGGGATTCGCCGGCGATGTGACGGAGGTTGTTCCGTTCACTGGCAATCTTCGCAGCTTGGATCGCGGCTTGCGACGCCTGCAGGGAGACGGGCCGACAGCTTTGTACGCGGCGATTGCGCGTGGCGCGAGCGATCTCGAGCTATATACGGGTCGCAAAGTCATCGTGGTAATCAGCGACGGCTCGAACAGCGTTCCTGGAGTGGACTACCAGCAGGCTCGAACCGCGGCATTGCGCGCGCAGACGAGTATTGAAAGCCTGATCCTGGTTCCCATTGACGCCGACGCCGGTCGCGATCTGGGCGGCGAACATGCTCTGATTCAGCTTTCCCGAGATACCGGCGGTCAGTATTTTTATATCGACGCGTCCAACCCGTTGCAAGGCGCCATGGCGCATCTCTCTCTTGCCCTTCGCTCGGAGTATCTGCTGGGCTACTATCCCGCGTCGGCCGAGGCGGGGATGGAATCCCAGCCCGGCGGGTTTCGCCGGATTCAGGTTCGGATGACAAAGCAGCCCTTGAATCGGGCCTATCATCTCGATTACCGCACCGGCTATTACGCCCAACCCGCGCACTGAAACGATATACTACCCTCGTGAACACCTCTGGCAGCGGTCGGCGCAAACAGAAATCCCATCATCCTCAAACGGAAACAGGGCAGGAAGCGATCTACCTGCGCACTTTGAGCGAGCGGCAGACGCCGGTCATGGTGCAATTACGGGATGGCGAATCGCTGCATGGCTGGATCGAATATTTTGACGACCGCATGATTCGCCTCACCCGGGAAGGCAAGCCGAATCTCTTCATTTACAAGCGCCAGATTTTGACCATTACGGAACAGACCCGACGACCCGCGCCACGGAAAGACAAAGAAGCGGACGGGGATTCCCTGGCATGAGCGCGGTCGATCTTCACTTTCCCCATGCCGGTCCGGCGTCGGAGATGGCGCGCTCCGCCGGCGCGCTGCTGCGCTCTCATTACGAGCGAGGAGTAGCCACCGAATATAAAGGCGAAGCGGATTTGGTGACGATCGCCGACCGCGAGAGTGAAGCATTGCTGGTCGACCGGCTTCGCGCACAGTGGCCGGATTACGGCATTGTGGGCGAAGAAGGCACTCGCTCACAAATGGATTGTGAGTATCGCTGGTATATCGATCCGCTGGACGGCACCACGAATTTTGCCCATGGCTTTCCGGCATTTTGCGTCTCCATGGGACTGGAACATCGTCCCGCCGGCACACCCGCGGATGCAGACGGAGAACTGGTTGCCGGGGTGATTTACGATCCTTTGCGGGACCAGCTGTTTGTGGCGGAAAAGGGTCGCGGCGCATATTTGAACGGCAAGCCGATTCATGTTTCGTCGGCGGAAACGCTGGCCGAATCTCTGATCGCGACTGGCTTTCCCAGCCGCAAACGGCACGCCAATCCGAACGCGCATTTCTATCAGGAAATCACCTTGCGGTCGCATGGAGTACGCCGGGCGGGTTCCGCCGCGCTTGACTTGGCGTATACCGCCTGCGGTCGCCTCGATGGCTATTGGGAGTTCAATCTGAACCCATGGGATACCTCGGCGGGCGTTCTGCTGGTGCGAGAAGCGGGAGGGACCGTCACGTACGTCGACGGCAGTCCGTTCCATCTGGCCAGCGCGGAGATCCTTGCCACCAATGGAAAGATCCATGCGCCTTTGGTGGATCTGTTTCAAGACATGTTTGCAGGACGCAATCTGGAACCCATCCCGTCTGCGCGAGAGTTCGCCGTCCTGCGGACTGGGCAGGCTTCCTCAGCGGAGAGATGATGGCCGGCAAAGCCGCGCGCTTGCGTCATTTTTGCCAGTCGTGGAGAAATTCCTATAGCTGTGCTGCTACAATCGAGTTGACTTGCTAGTCCCTGTGAGGAGAATTTTCACCCATGGCTTACGTAATTGCAGAACCCTGCATCGGCACGAAAGATACCGCCTGCGTCGATGCCTGTCCGGTGGATTGCATTCATCCTAAAAAGGATGAAGACGGCTTTGCGGAATCCAATCAGCTTTTCATCGATCCAGTGGAGTGCATCGATTGCGGCGCCTGCGTGCCGGTCTGCCCGGTGTCGGCCATTTTCACCGCCGATGATTTGCCGGAAAAATGGAAGAATTACGAACAGATCAACGCGCAGCATTTCGGCCGCTAGTTTTGTTTCTGTCTCAGGAAAGCGCGCAGCCCCAGGGCTGCGCGCTTTTTATTGGCCGCCGCTTTCGGATGCGATTCAAGCCCCTCGACTGTAACTCTCTTCCACGCCATGATCCTGCATGAATCTGAGGCGATCGTACTGCGGACCTGGCCGCTGCGGGAATCGGACCTGCTGGTCTCCCTGCTGACGCGCGATTTAGGTAAGGTGCGCGGCGTGGCCAAGGCCGCTCTGAAATCGAGAAAACGCTTTGGCGGAGCGCTGGAGCCGATGACCTACGTCCACGCGACGTACGCGGAGAGGCCGCGCCAGGAATTGGTACGGATGGATCATTTTGAGGCGATCGCATCGCCGCTGGCGCACCCAATTGATTATCTTCGCGCGGCCACGCTTGCCTATTACGCGGAGGTGCTGGAGAATGTGCTGCCGGACCATGACCCGCAGGATGCCATCTTCCGCCTGACGCTCGCGGTGCTGGAACAAAGCCGCGTGGATCATTGCTGGATGCCGCTCACTTATTTTTCCCTGTGGGTCACGCGGTTGATTGGCTGGCTGCCGGAGACGGATCGATGCACGGATTGCGGCCAGTCCCTCGCGGGCGAGGCTGCCTATTTTCACGCGTTGGCCGATGGGCTGAGTTGCGCGCGCCACAAGAAGCCGAACAGCAGCATGCTGGGCCGCGATTCGCTGGAGTTGGCGCAGCGAATGTCGCGCGATCCGATTCGCGCGATGAGCGGCGAGCCGTGGACACGGCAATCCGGACAGGACCTGCGCCGCTTTCTAGTGCGGACACTGGAGCGCCACACAGAGCGGCGGCTGAACTCCGCAGATGCATTGTCTCGCCTCGGGGGATGATCGGTTTCGACCCCGGCCTCGATAGATTCGATACAATCAGCATCAACGCATCCGTATTTTTGAATGGAGTTTCCTGCTGTGGCATCGAATCACCCCGTCGACAGAAAAGTTCCGCTGACGTTTCAGGAATTGCTGTTCCAGCTGCAACAATTCTGGGCCAGCCGAGGCTGCATTTTGCAGCAGGCGTATGACGTGGAAGTGGGCGCCGGCACCATGTCTCCTGAGACATTTCTGCGCGTGCTGGGCCCGAAGCCGTTTCGCGTGGCGTATGCGCAGCCATCGCGGCGCCCTGCGGATGGCCGCTATGGGCAAAACCCCAACCGCCTCTTCAAGCACACGCAACTCCAGGTGATTTTGAAGCCGCCGCCCGAGAATATTCAGGCACTGTATCTGGAATCTTTGCAGGCGATCGGGATCGACCTGCGTCAGCACGACGTGAAGTTCGAAGAGGACAATTGGGAGTCGCCGACGCTAGGGGCCTGGGGCATCGGTTGGCAGGTGATGCTGGATGGCCTGGAGATTACGCAGTTCACGTATTTTCAGCAGTGCGGCGGCATCGATCTCGATCCCATCGCCGGTGAGATCACCTATGGCTTGGAGCGCATCGCCGCATTTTTG
>JAJZIF010000082.1 GCA_021810735.1 Acidobacteriota bacterium | reverse complement strand
CGAGTCGATGGAGGAGCAGTTGCAGGCTCCCAGTAAGATTCCGAAGACCATCAGCATGGTGAAGACCTCGGCCCCGCCGCCCGGCAGCGTGGCGGGTATGGGCGGTCTCGGTGGCAGCGGTGGCGGCGTGATGGGAGGCATTCTCGGCGGCATGGGAAACGGCCCGGTCGTGAAGGTGGCTCCTCCGAAAAAGATTGTGGTGTCGTCCGGCGTCGAGGCGAGCAAGCTGATTGAGGAGATCACTCCTACCTATCCGGCGATTGCGAAAGCGGCGCGCATTCAGGGTACCGTCGTTCTGGCTGCAACCATTGGCAAAGATGGAACCATCACGGGCCTGAAGGTCATCAGCGGGCCGCCTATGCTGCAGCAGAGCGCGTTGGATGCAGTGCGGCGCTGGCGCTACCGTCCGACCGTGCTGGATGGGGTACCTGTCGACGTCGATACGACAATCAGTGTTGTTTTCACCTTGAATGAGTGATAATTTCGCATTCACTCGCTCACTACACGCTTCGTAGCCCGGTTATAACCAAAGCAAGCTTATCCTTAAGGAGGATAAATTCCTGTGATTCTCGCACAATTAACGCAATTCGCTCACCCGGCTGCATTGGCCGCGTTCTTTCAAGATCAGCAGCCAGTCGGCTTCAGTGTCGTCGACATGTGGCACAACATGGGATGGCTGCCCAGGTGCGTCGTGTTCTTACTGCTGATCATGTCGGTGTGGTCTCTGGCTGTGATGATTGACCGCGCCCTGTATTTCTCGGCGGCCCGCAAGCAGTCGCGGGAGTTTGCCCCCAAGGTTGCAGGCGCCCTGAAGGAAGGCCGCCTGGACGAAGCGATCAAAGTTGCCGATCGCAGCAAGAAATCCCATCTGGCGGAAGTCGTCACGGCGGGACTCCAGGAGTTCCGCAATTATGGCAGCGGCGGTACCGTCACCGAGGACCAGGTCGAAGCCAGCCAGCGCGCCCTCGAACGGTCGGAAGCCATTGTCCATGCCAAGCTTAAGCGCGGCCTGGGCGGTTTGGCCACCATCGGTTCGACGGCGCCGTTTATCGGACTGTTTGGCACGGTCATCGGTATCCTGGACGCTTTCCAGTCGATTGCCACGTCGAAGACTTCCGGTATCGGACAGGTAGCCGGCGGTATTTCCGAGGCACTGGTCACCACGGCGTTCGGTCTATTCGTCGCCATCCCGGCTGTTATGGCCTTCAATTACTTCACCAATCGCGTGGAGGCCTTCGACGTCGAAATGGACAACTCTTCCAGCGAGCTGGTGGATTATTTCCTGAAGCAGGGCGCGCGGCGCTAGCAGGAAACTCGCAGTTCAGGAACCGGTTGCAAACAGGAATCACGGTTGCGGCTGGCGAGAGTGAAATCTTCGCCAGCCCACCGGGCTGACCCTGAAACGATTTCGGCCAGGCCCCATGCCCATCAGCGGCAGGAGTTCCAAGCCACGGGAGTTACTCTATGGCAATTGCAGTACGAGACGAAGGCAAGAAGGTAAACTCAGACATCAACGTCACCCCGATGGTGGACGTGATGCTGGTTCTGCTGATTATTTTCATGGTCGTCACGCCCATGTTGAATAACAAGGTGAACGTAGACTTGGCCAGGGCGATCAGTGCTATTCCTTTGCCGGATGCCGACCACGAGGACAGCGTGAAGGTGTCGATCACGCGCGATGGTAAGGTGTATCTGGGGGCGAATCAGATTGTGTTGGCGGATCTTGGGCCCAAGGCACAGGACCTACTACAGGACAAGCCCAACAAGACCGTGTACATTCGAGCGGATGTGCGCGCGCGCTACGGCATCGTGATGAACGCGATCGATGCGCTGCGTACCGCCGGCGTCGATGAAGTGGCTTTCCTGACGGAGCCGTCGCAGACGTCGCCACCGCCGCAACCGACTCCGCCGACCCCGCCGACCCCGACCCCGGCGCCCGCGCCCGGCACATGAGGCAGAACGCCTGGCGCGGGGATGAGTTCTGGCCAGGTTATTCGCAACTCCATTTGGACGCAGCACAGCCCCGGCAGACGCGTTTTTCAAGCCGCATTTTTTGAAACGAGGATAATCTCATGGCAATGTCAGGTGGTAACGTCGGCGGCCTGTCGTCGACCCCGAACGTCACTCCCCTAATCGACGTGCTTCTTGTGTTGCTGATCATTTTTATGGTCATCACGCCAACCACGCCGCACGGACTCGATGCTCTGGTGCCCCAGCCGCCGAAAAATCCGCAACACGAGAACCAAAGCGATACCACGATCGTGCTGCAAGTAATGGGGTCCGGCAACAGCAACGTGCAGTATAAGATCAACGAGACGCCTATACAGCATAGCCAGCTGCTGGCGCAGCTGGAGCAGATTTATGCGATTCGCGCGACCAAGGTGATGTTCATCAAGGGCGATCCGAATCTCGATTGGGCGGCAATTGCGGACGTGGTGGATATCGGTAGTCAGGCCGGGGTCGATCACATCGGCGTCATTACCCCCAAGATTGCGGCGGGACAATAGCGAGCGGTGGGAATAGGCTGTGCGTTCTACTGGCAACTGGAATTTGGATCGGGTGGCTACGAACTTTCTCAATTGCAGGAAACAGAGTAAGATCACACGGTAAGGAAAATCACATTTCCCAGCGGGCTCTCCTGCCGTTCTAGCCTGTGTGGGTGTCGAATGATTGTAAGGAGAGGTCAATCCGAATGAATCGCATTGTACATCATCCGGTCATGGCTGCGTTGCTGTGTGCGGGCCTGGCTCTTACCACTGGATGTAACAGACTCAAAGCCCGCGACCAACTGAATAAGGGCGTGGAAGCCTTCAAGACAGCGAGCTATGAACAGGCCATCGATCACTTTCAGCAGGCCGTCCAACTCGATCCCACATTGCCGATGGCGCGACTGTATCTGGCGACAGCCTATGCTCAGCAAGTCGTTCCCAACATGCAGACGCCAGACAATATGAAGAATGCGCAACTGGCCATTCAGAATTTTCAGCTTGTCCTGCAAAAAAATCCTAGCAATCTGAATGCGCTGAAAGGGATTGCATCGCTGTACTTCAACATTCAGGATTTAAAAGACGCGAAGTCATACCAAAACAAAATCATCGCCGTGGATCCGAACGACGCGGAAGCGTATTACACCATTGGCGTGATCGATTGGACATTGGCATACAAGAACGCCATCCCCGTGCGCCAGTCTTTGGGCCTGCATGACGATGGCGCTGCGATCAAGGACAAGAAGGCTTGCGCCGCGCTGGCGGAGCAGAATAGTCCGCTGATCCAGGAAGGACTCGACGCGCTGAACAAGGCGGTTCAACTGCGAGCGAATTATGACGATGCCATGTCCTACCTTGTACTGACGTATCGCCGCAAGGCCGATATCGAGTGCGATGACGATGCTGCACGCCAAGCGGATCTAGCGACGGCCCAGCAGTGGGTAGAGAAGGGCCTGGCCGCGCGCAAGGCAAATCAAATCAAAGCAAACGAAAATGTGCAGAAGGGCATTGAACTGGGAAAATAGTTTTTCAAACAGTGCGTGACAGTAAACGGCAAGGCCCCTGAATCGCTCGGGGGCTTTGTTTTTTTTCCTGCCGATGCATGGGCCGCGTCGGGAAGGAAGAGAACGGCGCGCAGAGAGGCGTTTAGCTCGCGACGTTCCATATTGAACCGCATGGCTGCAAACGCGCGCCTTCGATGGAGCGCAAACGCAGCGGAGAGGGCCATCGTTTCTTGCCGGATGGCTGGCCGTGCGCTGCACCCTTTCTTTCGGGGTGGGCTGCGAGTACCGAGTACATTGATGGATATGTTCTCGAGCAGCAGGAAAGTCGGCCTTGGCGCGACTCTGGGCGAGGAGCGGGAATGGATGAGTATCTCGCATTGACGGGCGCTCTCGTTTATTTTTTCCGCATTGTTTCTCCTTCTGGCTGGCATTGATTTAACTGGCAGCCTGTGGTCGCCGCTGCTGGGGAACCTGGGAAGAAAACTCCGCCACACTCTCTATGCGCCCCTGTTTTCGCTGGGCATACCTCGATCACACTGCTCTTTCTGAGCCAAATTGCAATCTTCGTCGTTGCGCTTGGCCTGCTCTCGCGCTTCACGCTGCGCGTATTAGAGAGCAAGATCATGACCCACACGTCGCTGGCTGTTCTCTATTTTGCGATGTTTGCCGCGTGTCGCGATACGGGGGTGGAAATAGCGTTTCCGCAGAGAGATCTTCATCTTCGGTCGATTTCAGAGGAAGCGGCGGAGGTGTTGCTCGGCACCTTTGCGGGCAGCGCAAGCAAGACGGTTGCCGTGGTCGATGCGCCGATGGCTACGGAAGAGTGCTAGCTGCGTGGACGCAAGACACTATAGCGGATTTGCAGTTTGTATAGTCATTTGTGGTGGAGAGCCATTCTGAAGCCTTCGACTGCGCTCAGGGCAGGCTCCGCAGCGACCGCAGCGAAGAATCCAGACGATATCCGCGTCGTACACGCCGCCATCACCCTCTGGATTCTTCGCTTCGCTCAGAATGACTCCTCTCATTTTGAGCGCAGTATCTGTAAGTCCGCTCTGACTAGTGGGCGTTCTTTAGAATGTCTTCCGCAAAATAGTTGACGATCCGGGCCTTATCGCGCAGCACTTCCTGATAGGCGCCCTGCAGCAGACGGGAGCGGCTGTCGTGCAATTGCTGGCGAATCATCTGCTGCACACGCGGATCGCTGAGAGGATGCTGCCCTGCAGGCTCAATGGCGATCAGTTTGCAAATCATATAGCCGGCTGGCTGCTTGGAGCCAGTCTGGAGAATCGGCAGGACCGGGGTGATCTGCCCGGGTTGCAGTTTGCTGACTGCACCAAAAACCGCTGGATCGGATTTCAGTTGCGATTCGGGAATAAAGCCCATGTCGCCACCGCTGGAGCTGGTATTGGGGTCTTCGGAGTAGTTCATGGCGAGGGTGGCGAAATTCCCCCCGGTTTCCAACTGATTATGCAGGGTCTGGATTTCCTTGCGCGCCTCCGCGTCGTTGCGAGCCTTGCTGTTTTGCAGGTTCTTGACCTGCTGGTCCGGAGAAGAAGTGACAATAATCCGTGCCAAGTGGTATTCCGGCTCGATCAGGTTGAAGTCGGTCTTGTGCAGGTTGTAGAAGTTGTTGACGTCATCGTCGGTAATGTTGATCTTCGATTCGATCTCTTTATTGATGACCTTTTCGGTAGTCATGTTCAGCCAGAAATCGCGGCGGACGTCTTCCAGGGTGATTCCCTGAGACTTCAACTTGGCGTCGAATTGCTGGTCGGTATAGGGCGCCTTCAATTGCGCGATCTTGGCATCCACCTCAGCATCGGTCGCCACCAGATGCAGTTTTTCCGCCTGCTGCCGGATCACTTCCTCGTCAATTCGCTGATGCAGGATATCCAGCTTGAGCATGGCAGCCTCATCGGCAGTGGGCTGCTGCTGCATGGAATTGACCTTGGTCTGGTAATACTTGTCCACCTCCGATTTCATGATCGGATGGCCGTTCACGGTGGCCCAAACATCCGGGTTCGGCGTGCGCGAGCAGCCGGCGAGCGCGATGAGGACAAAAACGCTGGTCATCGCGGCCAGGCCGATTTTGTGGGTGCGCCGTGGGGCGACTCGATAAGCCCCGCAAGAGAAAACATCGCTGGAAGATGAAAAAGATTTCTGCATCATGACGTTCAATCTGTTCTCCATTCGCCTGCCTGCCCGGTGTTCCTAATTGCCGCGGGCCTTTGCCTGAAACTGTGTGTCCCGATCCGATCCCAGCGAGTTGCTAATTGCTGGGCGACGCGGGAGGTGCTGCCGAATTGCTGTTTGTTTGCGGAGGGGGAATTTCGCCTGCATCTCGAATGGCCCGGTTCACAATGGTCCAAAGCATCGCCTGCGAAAGTGCGCCGACGGCGCGCTCTCCGTTGATAAACAGAGTCGGAGTGCCGTCGATACCCAGCGAATCGCCTTCTTTGATGGAATCGCGAATGACGGAGTCGTTCTGCTTGGCGACGCAGGCGTTCAATTTTCCCATATCGACATTGTCTCGCTGACCTTCCGCGCGGGTTGCATCGTCGAGCTTCTTGAAGCTGGCCGCGACGTTCTGCTGGCTGCCCTCGCCGGAGATCTCGTTGCTGTGGTCATGGAAATAGTCGACCAGGTTCCAGTATCCGGCTGGGCTCTGGTCCGCCATGCAGTTGACATCGACCGCGGCATGCATGGCCCAGGGATGTTCCGGAAGAGGGAAGTCCTTATAGATATAGCGGACCATCGTTCCGTAATGCTGTTCCGTGGCGGGAAACAAAACCTGATTCATGCGCGCGCAGAATGGGCATTCCAGATCATCGAAGCTGATGATGGTGACTTTCGCCGCCGGGTTCCCGCGAACAGGACGGCCCAGCGTGTTGATGCTGGCGGCCGGATTTTTGGAAAGGTCGAATTTTTCGAGTCGCGCCAGAGTGTTGTTGTCGGTCGAGATCAGAAAAATTGTGGTCTTCTTCTGGGGTCCGTTGCTGAAGGTCACCGGCAGCGTGTCGAATCCATTCACGTCGCTCTTGGTGCGCTGGCCCAGTGTCACGGTGTAGTCCGGGGGAACGTTATATTGCGAGCGGATGGTCAGCTCAATCCGGCGATCCAGCTTGGCCTGGAGGGTATTGTTGCCGGGCGCCGACTGCGCCTTGCAGCCCATTCCGGCAACCAGGAAGAGAATCATGAAAAAACGAGATATGCGCAACGAGTTCCCCATCGGCTATATGTCTCTTCATTATCACACGCAGAGCCCTGTTGCTGCTGGGGACGAGGTGCGAGACTGACAGGATTCGGGCGGGCGTCGCAGACTGTTTCCCAACGCGGCAACAACTTCCTACGCTCGATACGGTTGTACAGCGGCCCGGTTAGAAGAGGCGCTCCGCGCGCACTAGGCTGCCGACGGCGGCCACGCCGGACAGCGTCAGGTTGAAGGTGGTGGAAGTTTCGTTGCGGATCGCGCCGAGCGAAAATTGCTGGACTTCGACGGTAAGACCGCAGCAGTTCCGGTTATAAGTCACCTGCAGGCCTCCGTATTCGAGGGCGCGTCCCTCCAACTGGAAGTTGGTTTTTGCCGCCGCGCTGAGGCCGGGCTTGGTGATGGCTCCGTAACCCAGCAAGAGTTGCATCTGGTTATAGTTCACATCATTGGGCGGCTGGCCGGGCGGCATGGGTGTTTCGCCGACGGCATTGAGCAGGGAGTGGCCAAGGCCGGAAAAGAAATTGCCGTGATGATAATCGGCATACACATCGCTGGCCGCCCATCGGCCCGCTTTCATATCGTAGTCGGCATCCCACTCCAGATCCGTGGTGAAGCTGGGATCGATTCGCAACCTGGAGACGACTGGGGAGAGGTCGCGCGGCTCGGTGATGTAGGCGATGCCGCTGAGATCGAGCGTCGAGGTAAATATGTTTCGGCGTCCGGCAATGACGGCGCCGCCGAAGGTTGGGTCGGCAAAATATTTCTGCCCGATAAACCATGAGGCCAATTGGAACGAGTCTGCCGCGCAGTCGCGATTTTCCGGCTGCTGTTGTTGTTCTGCCTGGAGGGGATTTTTGTCGCACGGTGCAGGGTGAAGCCGTTTCAGAAAAAGTCTCTGGGTCACGCCATATTCCACTTCATTGGTGTCGCTGTAGATGTCTGTGGCATCGAAGCGTGGAATGCGGTTGAAGTTGTGAACGCCGGCCACGTAGCGGTAGTTCACTTCCGGCTCGATGGTGTGGCGGAGGGCGACTCCGAAATGGTTCGCCAGATAGGGCCCATTGAAGTCGCGCTCCAATACGGGGGGCAGAATCTGGAGATCGGCTTCCACCGAGGCGCGATCGATGCTGGCATCTTTGGCAGTCGGCACCGCGTCCTGGCCCGGCAACGCCGCAGCTGGCTGAGGCGGGGCCGCGGAAGGGACTGGACCCAGCAACTGGCTGTGCGAATATGCGGTCTCGCGCAGCCCGAGGGTCGGGCGAAACGTCCATCCATCGGCGATCCAGGGCATGGTGACATGGGGGAACAGATCGAGGCGGGCGACGTGGTGGGCCTGGTAATACGGTTCGGAGCGCGCCAGCACTCCGAAGGATGCTTCGCCGCCAGCGAACGCTTCCGACCGGCCCAGATCGTGGTCCGAGGCGTCGAATTCGAGTCGCGGCAAATGGAAGATGTGGACCTCATCTCCAGAGACAGTGCTGGCGTACCTCTCATAGCGATCCATCTCGAAACTGCTGGCGAAGCCATTTTTTTCGTGCGTCAGGAAGGCCCACGACTTGACTTCGGAAGCGACCGCCAGCGAATAGTTTTCGGCGAAGACCAGCCGGTATATGTAGGAGCTGAGATACTCCGCATTGACGATGGCGCGGGTATAGGGCGTCATGTCATGGCGCGCGGTGACGATGGTGTCCTGGCCGCCCTGATTGACATACTGAGGCGCCAAACCGCGGTCCTCCAGTCCGTTATACAGCCCGTGCACGAAGGTTTTCCCCATACCCTGGTAGCGAAACTCGGCGTTCTGCTCCCATCCGCGCAGGGAATAATATTGGAAGCCCACCAGTAAACCCGCACTGCGGCTGATGACCCAGTAGTATTGTTCGCCGATCACGGTGCCTTTGATGGTGGAGCCGACTTCCAGCGCGGGAATCAAGAAGCCCGATTGTCGGCCGGCTGTATCGATGCCATGGGTGACATAGGGCAGGTACAAGATCGGATATCCCATTGCGCGGAAATTGGCGTTTGCTGCCTTCGCGGTGCCATTGGCGACCACGATATGAGGCGCGAAAATGCGCCAATCGGGTTTGGGCAGCCGGCAGGAGGTCATACTGCCATCGACTAACGCATAACTTTCCGGACCGTTTTTGATGAGCTCTTTGGCGGTGATCAAAAATGGGTTCGTGGAGGTGTACAAGCTACGATTGCTGGTCGGTCCAAGTCCAAAAAGTTCGGGTACATACGCACTGCTCGCGGCCGCCGCATGCAGCACGCCCACCGATCCGATTACGTCGTAGAAGTGGCCGGTCTGCCGATTTAGATTCAATGTGCCATGATCCGCGTCAAAGTCCTCGTGATCGGGTCCGCCGGTGACCTGCAAATGCCCGTCGGCTTTCACGTCTCCGGTGGCGGAGTTGTATTGCGCATGGTCGGCGAGGATGACGTAATCTTCGTAATCGATTTCCACCTCGCCGCGAAGATTGTATGTATCGCCTTGCTTCTCCTGCTGGCGTGCGCGGATGGTAACGGGCACGCCGCTGTTTGTCGCCGGGATGGGCACGGCAATCGGCAGATTGCCGAGTGCCGCCTGGGGCGCATCGGGAAGCGCGGTGGATGGGGCGGACGAGCTAGAGGAGGAATCTTCGCTTGAATCCTGGCTTGTCGGTTCGCTCCTCGGCGTCGAGGCGACGGCGCGCTGGGTTCCGGAAGCGGATGGCGGAAGCCGCATGGTCAATGCCTGTGCGTTCATTCGCACATGACAAAACGCGAGCAGCATGGTACAGATACAAACACGGGTTCTCATTGGCCGGAACACTTTCAGTGTAAACGCTCCCGCAGCAATGAAAGTTCCGGTCAATCGATTTCCGAACCGCCGCTCTGGCAACAAGACAAACCTGGATCAACGTCGCTTTCGTGCTGTACCTGGGCGCGCCCAATCCTGCTTGCCTCTCCGCGATACTTTTCTTCCCAATGCAGTGCGTGTGTGTGCGCGGAATGCTTCTGTCGCGAACGTTGCCGTTTGCCATGGAGGCGGTCTCGCGAGTGAATTTTTTATTGGAAACTGCACCGATTTTTGGGCTATAAATAGGAGAATAAAGGGTGAGTACAGCATTGTCCGTGCCACAGTCCCCATTGGTTCCCGAGCAGCAGCTCCTGAGCGACGACTGGAAACAGGAGGTGGCGGAGCGTCTGGATGCATACAGGGCGCATCGTCCGCGAGTGGCTGTCCAACCTCCGGCTCCAGCACGCAGGACGGACAATTCGCGGGCCACGAAAATTGCGCGCGCGGTTGCGTCGCGCTATGCCGCCGCCCCCACCTACAGTGAGTTGCTGGCCGCTGCAGCGCGAGCTGCCGAGGCCCAAGCGGCTGCCCGCGCGGAAGCGCAGGCTGCGGAAGAGCGGCGTTTGCAGCAAGCTGCGGAAGCCGCGCAGGAGTCGGAGAGGAATTTGTTTCAGGACTTGGATGCGGACGACAGCGTTCAGTCCGCTCCTTTCTCAACTTCGACGGAGACGCTGTCCGGCAATCGGCCGGGTGATGGAGAACGAGCGTTTTCGGACCGGTATGGTTCTGCCATCGTCACTCAATCGCTGCAACCGGTCATTCCTGGAAAAGCGGTGATGCCGCAGTTCGCGGCGCGAACGCGAGAGATCCATCTGCACCAGACTGCTTTGGAGCCGGAACCATCGCTGGAAGATTTGTTGGCGTCGGCATTGGTCGAGCCGAGAGCCATGCTGCCTTCCAAGCTGATTGAATTTCCGCGCGAGCTGGTCTCCTCCCGTCGCGCTCGACCCCACCTGCCGGAAGTTCCCAGCGGCGACCAGGACCTACTCTTTCAGGAGCAGGAAACGGCGCAACTCCGCATCTTTGAGGTGCAACCGGAAGTCGAGGTTTCAGCGACACCGGGACAAGACGCGATCGTGCTGTCGAGCGCACCTGAAATTGCAGCGGCGGCGACCGATCCGGTTGTGAGCGCCGGTTTCCGCCCCGCG
>JAJZIF010000081.1 GCA_021810735.1 Acidobacteriota bacterium | reverse complement strand
CCACGTGATTCTGGAGGCGCAGCCGCAGTTCCAGAAAGATCCGGAAAAGCTGAGCAAAATCTACCTTCAGGCGGGAGCATCCACGGGTACATCGGGGGCAGGAGCGGTGTCTACCTTCGCATCGTCTGCGTCGGCATCGGCCGGCTCGAATGCGACCACGACGGGGGTGCTCTACACGCCATCCTCCGGAATACTGAACCCGCCCACGAATGCCTTGAACGCCCCGAGCACCGGTACGCCCGGGTCGAGTTCAGTCAACACGATCACCAGCACGGTCCTGAACAATGCTGTTCCCTTGAGCGCATTCAGCCATTTTGTCAACGACACGGAGGCGCTCTCGATCACCCATCAGGGGCAATTCCCGGCGGCGACCGTCTCATTCAATCTGGCGCCGAATGCGGCCCTTGGCGACGCCATCACCGCCATTGAAAAGGTGCAGGAAAATCTGCATATGCCGGTCACCGTGCAGGCGGCCTTTCAGGGAACGGCGGCTGCATTCGAGGGTTCACTTTCGAATGAAGCGCTGCTGATTCTGGCTGCGCTGGTGGCGGTGTATATCGTGCTCGGGGTGCTGTACGAAAGCTTTATTCATCCGATCACCATTCTTTCCACACTGCCGTCGGCGGGCGTGGGCGCGCTGCTGGCGCTGATTTTGTTTCATGAGGACCTGAGCGTGGTTGCCATCATCGGAATCATTCTTCTGATCGGCATTGTGAAGAAGAACGGCATCATGATGGTCGACTTTGCGCTGGAAGGAGAGCGGCAACACGGGAAAAATGCAACCGACGCCATCTATGATGCCTGCCTGCTGCGTTTCCGTCCCATCATGATGACCACGATGGCGGCGCTGCTGGCGGGAATCCCTCTCGCCTTTGGCCGGGGCTACGGGTCGGAAATCCGGCGGCCTTTGGGAATTGCGATGGTGGGCGGCCTGCTGTTGAGCCAGGTGCTGACGCTGTACACGACGCCGGTCATCTATATTTTCTTCGACAATCTGGCGCAAAGATTTTCACGCTCTTCGGGCCAGCCAAAGACCGGCAACGAGCCGCAGACGACGGAGCCGGCATGAACTTCTCCGAACCATTCATCCGACGACCGGTAGCGACCACGCTACTGACGATTGCCATTGCGATTGCCGGGGCCATCGCGTACACCGTGCTGCCGGTCTCACCGTTGCCGCAAATCGACTTCCCCACCATCTCGATCCAGGCATCGCTGCCGGGCGCGAGCGCCCGCATCATGGCATCGTCCGTCGCCACTCCGTTGGAGCGGCAGTTCGGCCATATCGCCGGAATTACCGAGATGACTTCCTCCAGCCAGCTCGGCTCCACCCAAGTCACCTTGCAATTCGACCTGAGCCGGGACATCAATGGCGCGGCCCGCGATGTGCAGGCGGGGATCAATGCGGCGCGCACCTATTTGCCGACAAACCTGCCGTCCAATCCAACCTGGCGCCTGACCAATCCCGCCGACGCGCCGATCATGATCATTGGACTGACCTCGAACAAGTACGACAAGGAAAAGATGTACGACGAAGCGTCGACCATCCTGGAGCAAAAGCTCTCCCAGATTCCCGGGGTCGGACAGGTGGTGGTGGGCGGAGCTTCGCTGCCGGCGGTGCGCGTGGACGTAAATCCCACGCAGCTCAACAGCTATGGACTGACGCTTGGCAATATTCAGTCGATTTTGAGCCTGCAGAACTCCGACCTGGCGAAGGGGCAGCTTGCCGACGGCGCGGTGACGGCGGACATCTTAGACAACGACCAGATTTCCAAAGCGGACCAATACAAGCCGCTCATCGTGGGCTATCATAACGGCCTGGCTGTCCGGTTGTCCGACGTTGCCACTGTCGCAAACGCCGCGCAGGACATCCGCAATGCCGGGTATCTGAATGGAATTCCTTCGGTCACGATCATCATCTACCGTCAGCCCGGCGCCAATATTATTACGACCAATGCGCTGATCCGCAGTCAGCTGCCATTTCTGCGGGCCGTGATGCCCCAAGGAATTGACACCACGGTGGTGCTGGACCGCACGACGACGATCAAAGCCTCCATCAACAACGTGGAGCAAACGCTGGTCGTCTCGGTCGTCCTGGTAATCCTGGTGGTCTTTGTGTTTCTGCGCAACTGGCACTCCACGCTGATTCCAGGCGTCGCCGTTCCTGTGTCGTTGATCGGCACCTTCGCGGTGATGTATCTGTTCGGGTACAGCCTGGACAATCTGTCGCTGATGGCGCTGACTATTTCCACCGGGTTTGTCGTGGACGACGCCATCGTAGTGATGGAAAACATTTCGCGCCATCTGGAAGCGGGGATGGCGCCTCTGGCCGCGGCGCTGCAGGGATCGCGGGAGATAGGGCCGACGATATTCACCATCAGCATGTCGCTGATCGCGGTCTTCATTCCAATCCTGTTGATGGGCGGGATCGTGGGCCGCCTTTTCCGCGAATTCGCCATCACCCTGTCGACCGCCATTCTCATCTCGATGATCATCTCGCTGACCACTACACCCATGATGTGCGCCTATATTTTGAAAGAGCCCGCAAAGGAAAAGCATGGAAATGTGTACCGGGCGAGTGAAAAGGTCTTCGACGGAATGCTGGCGATCTATCGGCACTCGCTCACCTGGGTGCTGGACAATCCGTTTCTAACCCTGATCGTGCTTCTGTTGGTCGTCGCGCTGAATGTGGCGGTGGTGATCAAAATTCCCAAGGGATTTTTCCCGCAGCAGGACACAGGAGCGCTCATCGGCGGCATACAGGGTCCGCAAGATGCGTCGTTTGCTGTGATGGACGACTCTGTGAAGCAGTTGGTGAATGTGATCAAAGCCGATCCCGCGGTGGCGAATGTGATGGCTTTCGTGCGTTCCGGCAATGGCGGTTTCATTTACATCGCCCTGAAGCCGCTGGATGTGCGCAAGATCGGCGCGGCACAGATCATCAACCGTCTGCGGCCCAAGCTGAATCGGCTGCCCGTCGCCTCCGCATTTCTACAGGCTGCGCAGGACTTGCGCATCGGGGGCCGCATGAGCAATGCCCTGTATCAATACACGCTGCAATCGGACAGCGTGACGGACCTGTCCAAATGGGGCCCCATTCTGCTGGCAAACATGCAAGAGCTTCCGGGCTTTCAGGACGTGAACACGGACCAGCAAAATGGAGGCCTGGAGGAATATGTCACCTATGACCGCGCCACCGCGGCCAGACTCGGCCTCACTTCCCAGTCACTGGATTCCAGCCTGTACGGCGCATTTGGCCAGTCCGAGGTATCGCTTATCTATACGCAATTGAACCAGTACTACGTAGTAATGGAGGCAGCGCCCCAATTCTGGCAGTCTCCAGAAGGGCTCAATTACATCTATCCATCCGCCAACATCCGTGGCGTCGCGCCGCTGAGCGCCGTCGCCATCGCCCGAGCGAACACCACGCCACTGCAAGTGAACCATACCGGGCTGTTCCCATCGGTGACCCTGTCGTTCAATCTTGCGCCGGGCTTGTCGTTGAGCGATGCCACGCGGATGATTGCCCAAATGCAGCGGAAGCTGAACACGCCTTCCACCCTGCACGGCTTCTTTGCCGGCACGCTCGAGGCGTATCAGCAGTCTTTGAAGACGGAGCCTATTCTGGTGATCACGGCGCTGCTGGCGGTGTACATCGTTCTCGGCATCCTCTATGAAAGTCTGGTGCATCCGTTGACGATCATCTCCACGCTGCCATCGGCGAGCGTAGGGGCGATGCTGGCGCTGATGCTGTTCAAGATCGATTTGAACGTAATTTCGATTATTGGAATCGTGCTGCTGATCGGCATCGTGAAGAAGAACGCTATTATGATGATCGACTTTGCGCTGGTGGCTGAGCGCGAGAGAGGCATGAACACCTCCGATGCGATCTTTGAAGCGTGCATGCTGCGCTTCCGCCCGATTTTGATGACGACCATGGCGGCCTTGTTCGGCGCATTGCCGCTGGCGTTCGGCACAGGCACCGGCTCGGAGTTGCGGCGGCCGCTGGGGATTACCATCGTCGGAGGATTGATTGTCAGTCAGGCGCTGACGCTGTATACCACTCCGGTGATCTATCTCTATATGGATCGTTTGCGGCTGCGAGCGATGGGAAAGCAGCGCGACACTCTGCATGACGCGATGGGCGAAGCCACATAGAGCATGGAAGAGTTCAGAATGCGGTCGGCACGCATTGCAATTTGACAGTGCCGAGAGAAGCGAGCAAGGCAGGAAGCACCTTATGAAGAGAACCTCCATTCCGAAAAAGACGACGATCCGGCAACCGAGGGCTGCGGACCGCCGCTTCAGAACGCTGTCTGTCTGGGGAGCGGCGCTCCTCAGTTATGCACTGGCCGGCTGCACGGTGGGGCCGAAGTATCACCCACCGAAAACGCAGGCGCCGACGGCATATAAAGAGACACCCGCGCCGCAACAGAATCCAGACATCTGGACGCCTGCGCAGCCGCAGGATGCGATGCTGCGCGGCAACTGGTGGGAAGTATTCCACGAGCCGGAATTGAACGCGCTTGAGGACCAGCTGAATATCAACAATCAAACCATCAAGCAATACTTCGAGAATTTCATGGAAGCGCGGGCGCTGGTCGGCGAAGCGCGGGCGCTCTACTTTCCTACCGCTACGGGAACACCGTCTTTTTCCCGCTCGCTCTCCTCGGGCAACCTAACGAACTCCACAACTGCCAACGTCGGGAAGCTATTCACGCTCTATCAGCTTCCCGCAAACGTCTCCTGGGCGCCGGACGTGTGGGGCAGAGTGCGGAATACCGTACATGCGGCTGAATACAACGCGCAGGTGAGCGCAGCCGATCTTGAGAATGAGCGGTTAAGCGAACAGGTCGCACTGGCTGAGTATTTCTTTGAAATCCGCGGGCAGGACGCGCTGGTCCGTCTATATGCCGAGACGGTGGAAGCGGACAGGAAAACACTTGCGTTGACGCAAAGCCTGTATGAAACGGGAGTGGACGACAGGGTTTCCGTAGTGGAGGCGCAAAGCACACTGCAGAGCGCCGAATCCGCGGCCACCAACCTTGGCATCCTGCGGGCGCAATATGAGCACGCGATCGCGGTCCTGGTGGGCAAACAGGCATCCAATTTCTCGATCCCCGTCCGGCCTCTCACTGTCGCTCCGCCGCCAATCCCGATTGGGATACCGTCGCAGTTGCTGGAGCGCCGCCCAGACGTCGCGGCGGCGGAACGCACCATGGCCGCGGCGAATGCTGAAATCGGCGTGGCCTATTCCGCGTTCTATCCCAACCTGATTCTCTCCGCCAATGGAGGCACGCAAAGCTCGGCGTTTTCCCACCTGCTCGACTGGCCCAGCCGCTTCTGGTCGGTCGGACCCTCCATCTCCGTGCCACTCTTCAATGCCGCTCTGAACCCAACGCTGCATGAGTATGTCGCAATCTACAATGCGGACCTCGCCAACTATCGCCAGACCGTGTTGACCGCCTTCCAGCAGGTGGAGGATTATCTGGCCCAAGTGAGCATCCTGTCGCGACAGATTCAGCAGCAAAGGCAGGCTGTATCCTCCGCGCAAGATGCCCTGAATCTGGAAATCAGCCGCTATGAAACTGGCGTCGATCCCTATATCGACGTGGTCATATTGCAGACGACGTTGCTGGGCGATCAGCAGACCCTGGCCGATCTGCAAGTGGAGCAGATGATGGGCGCGGTGGAATTGGTAGGCTCTTTGGGTGGAGGCTGGGACACCTCGCAACTGCCGACACCGGCGCAGGTGGCCAAGGGACCGGCCAAAGCAGAGACAAAAATTCAGCAATAAGCTTCACGAAATTCAGCCGCGGTCGAACCGTTCAGAAAGACGCGAGGGCAATCCATGGAAAACGTCAGCACCGCTCCGATTGCCGGCGCTGCTCGCCTGCGGCGCACGCTCACATTGTGGGACTTGATCCTGTATGGCGTGATCGTGGTGCAGCCTGTCGCTCCCATGTCCGTGTTCGGCGTGCTCAGCGACCGCAGTCATGGCCATGTGGTCACCACCATACTGATCGCCATGGTGGCGATGCTGTTTACAGCCATCAGTTATGGCCGCATGGCGCGCGTGTATCCGAGCGCGGGTTCGGCTTTCACGTATGTCGGCCAGGAGATCAACCCGGCGTTGGGCTACATTACGGGCTGGGGCATGGTGATGGATTATCTGCTGAATCCTCTGATCTGTACCATCTGGTGCAGCCAGCAGGCGCATGTATTTGCCCCGCAGGTCCCGTATTGGGGCTGGGTGATTTTCTTCGTGCTTTTGTTTACCGAACTCAACGTGCGGGGAGTCAAGACTTCTGCTCGCGTGAATGCCGGCCTGGCCACGGGGATGGGCGTTGTGATCGCGATATTTTTTGTGGTCGCGGCACGCTACATTTTTGGACACCCGCATGATGGGGCCGCTTTTTTCCTGCAACCTTTTTACGATCCAAAAACCTGGAACTCGAAGGCAATTCTGGGCGGCACTTCCATCGCTGTGCTGACCTATATCGGCTTCGATGGCATTTCGACATTGTCGGAAGAGGTGGAAAATCCGCGACGCAACATCCTGCTGGCGACGGTGCTGACGTGCCTGGTAATTGGCATTCTTTCCGCCTTCGAGGTGTATGCCGCGCAGCTGATCTGGCCGGCCTGGCTGCCATTTCCAAATGTCGATACGGCCTTCGTTCACGTGGCCGCGCGAGCCTGGCATCCCATGTTGGCAATTGTAGGAGTGACCCTGCTGGTGGCGAACTTCGGCTCCGCCATGGGGGCGCAGCTGGGCGCTGCCCGCCTGCTGTACGGGATGGGCCGCAGCGAGGCGCTGCCGAAGTCATTTTTCGGCAAAGTCGATCCGCAGCGGCATGTGCCCCGCAACAATGTGATTTTTGTCGGACTGATTGCGCTGATTGGAGCATTCGTCATGAGCTTCGGACTGGGGGCGCAAATGCTGAATTTCGGCGCCTTGATCGCGTTCATGGGCGTGAATGCCGCGGCGTTCATCCATTATTTTGTTCGGGCAGAGGAGAAGAAGCTGACTCACTTTATTCCTCCAGTCGCAGGATTCTGCATCTGTCTGCTGCTGTGGGTGAACCTGAGCCACACCGCAATCCTGGCAGGCGTGACCTGGATGGCGATCGGCATCAGCTTTGGCGCATGGAAAACGCACGGATTCCGCAAGAACCTGATCAATTTCGAACTGCCGCCGGACGAGGCATAGCAGCGATCCGCGGGGCGCGAGCAGACGATGGCGGCCTATGCAGCAAAAGCGTACAAAAGACCGTTTCCGGGATTACCATGCTCGATGGGTGTTTGCGAATGCCCATCGTGGAGAATTCAAAATGCGAACGACAATTACTCGCCCTTGGGTGACCGTGGTTCTTCTGTCAACCATTTGCATTGCTCCGAGGATGTTTGCGCAAAGGGGAGGCGACTCCGTACAGGTACAGATCGCCAAGAACAATGCGATCGAAAAAGAGCTGGAGTCGGTGGCGATCATCGACCGCAAGGTCATGATTCCGATGCGCGATGGGAAACGCATGGCGGCCGACATCTATCGCCCAAAAGATGAGTCCAAGAAGTACGGCGCCATACTTGTTCGCACACCCTACAACTTCAATTATTGGGACATCGCGCTGGGCGCGCCGCGCAACATGGGAGCGGAACTGAATGCCGTGAAGCGCGGCTATGCCTATGTGGAGATCAACGAGCGCGGCCAATTTTTCTCTGAAGGAAATTACGACATTCTGGGGCCGCCTCTCAGCGACGGGTACGACGAATTCTCATGGATCGCGGCACAGCCGTGGTCGAATGGCAAGGTGGGCACCATCGGATGCTCCTCGACGGCGGAATGGCAGTTGGCCGTGACTGCGATGGGAAACCCCGCGGACGCGGCGTTTGTTCCCGAAGGATTCGGCGCGGGTGTGGGCCGCGTGGGCCCCTATTACGAGCAGGGCAACTGGTTCCGCGGCGGCGCGATCCAGATGCTTTTTATCGACTGGCTGTATGGAGTGCAGAACCAGGTTAGGCCAATGTTCCCGCCGAATACATCCCAGGCGGAGCTGGTCCGCGCGTCACGGGCATTCGATCTCGCGCCGCATTTCCCGCCCGTGGACTGGTCCAAGGCGCTCTGGCATCTGCCTGAAATGGACATTATCAAGGCTGTACAAGGGCCAAGAGGAATCTTTGCCGATCCCATGCCAGTGGCCACCGGCGGGGCCATGATCGAGCGCGCGCCCAACGATCCTGCGTGGTATAAGGGCGGTCTGTGGAACGACAGCATGAAGATCAATGTGCCGGGATTGTGGTTCATGTCCTGGTACGACGTATCGATCGGGCCAAACCTGGAGGCTTACAATTTCGTGCGCAAAACAGCCCGCCCGGAGATTGCCAACGAGCAGTATGCGGTGATTGCGCCGACCGGCCATTGCGGCTATACACGGGCCACCGAACACACCGTGGTTGGAGAGCGGGACATGGGCGACGCGCGACTCGATGTCGACGCGCTCACCTACGGCTGGTTCGACCATTTTCTGAAGGGCGAGAACAACCACATCCTCGAAACGATGCCGAAGGTCCGCTATTACGTGATGGGGGAGAATCGATGGGAGACATCCAGCACCTGGCCGCCAGAAGGCGCACAGCCGATGAGGTTTTATCTTTCCAGCACCGATGCAGCCAACAGTCTTTACGGAGACGGATCGTTGTCCGTGGTCCCGCCGACTCGCGACCATGGAGACCGTTTTACCTACGATCCCATGAATCCCGTGCCGTCGCACGGCGGAAATGTTTGCTGCGAAGGGAGCGCTGACGAGCCCGGTGCTGTCGACCAGCGCCAGATGGAAACGCGGCGCGACATTCTGGTCTACACCTCGGCCCCGTTCCAGCAAGGGATTGAAATCAGCGGGCCAGTCCAGGTTACGTTGTATGTTTCCTCGGACGCGAAAGACACGGATTTTACGGTGAAGGTGGTCGATGTGGACCCGAATGGGCCTGCCTACAACCTGGACGAAAACATTCAGAGGATGCGCTATCGCAATGGGTATGACAAGCCGCTGGCGTGGATGGAACCGGGCAAAATATACAAGGTGACATTTCAGCCCATGCAGACCAGCGACTATATCGCCGCCGGTCATTCACTGCGCATCGAGGTATCGAGCAGCAACTTTCCGCGCTTCGATCGGAACCTGAACACGGGCGGAAATAACTACGATGAGGTGAAAGGAGTAGTGGCCCACAATGAGGTGCATCACTCCACCGCGTATCCTTCGGAAATCACAATCACCGTGGTCCCCCACCCGCATCCGATGCACTGAGCGGCGGGCGTGGTCTATTCCTGGACGACAGCCTTCACCAGATTGCGGGGATGGTCGACGTTGCGGCCATGGAGTATCGCGATCTGATACGCGAAGAGCTGGAGCGGAATGACCTCGCAGATGGGCAGCAGATATTCACTGCATTGTGGAATGAAGACGCAGTGCTGGCTGAATTGCGGGACTTCCCTGTCGCCCTCATTCGCAATAGCAAAGACGAGCGCGCCCTGCTGGCGCATATCTTTTAAGAGCTGCGCCACTTTGGAGTAGCGCAGCAGCGAATCGCGGTCGTTGGGATCGTGCGTTGCCACCACGACCAGCGGAGTCTCCGGCCCGACCAGGGCATTCGGTCCATGTTTCAGTTCGCCGGCCGGATAGCCCTCGGCATGGGTGTAGGACGATTCCTTCAGCTTGAGCGCGCCCTCCCGCGCAATGGCGTAGTGGATGCCGCGGCCCAGGAACAGGAAGGCTGTGGCCTCGCGATAGCTCGCTGCAAGGTCGTGGACCTGCTGCTCCCATGCGGGCAATGCTTTGGCGATCGAATCGGGAAGCGCCCACGCTTCGCCGCACATGGAATCGGCGACGTTCCGCGTGATGCGGCCGCGCTGATGGGCCAGCGAGAGCGAAAGCAAATAGAGAACGAGCAGTTGCCCGGTAAAACTCTTGGTGGCGGGGATCGCTTGTTCGGGGCCGGCACAAACCGGCAGGCTGGCCTGCGCTTCTGTTGCCATGGAGGAGTCATCGCGGTTGGTGATGGCCGCGGTTTGCAGTCCACGTGAGCGCGCCTCGCGCAAAGCGGCCAGCGTGTCGGCGGTCTCGCCGGACTGCGAAATGACGATAACCGCCGGATTGTGCAGCGTGTGGGTCGAACGATAACAATACTCGCTCGAATACTCGACATCGACGGCGAGGCCGGCGATATCTTCCAGCATGATTTCTCCGGCGAGGCCGGCGTGGCGGCTGGAACCGCTCGCCGCTACGACAATGCGTTCATGACCAAGCAGCGCGCTGTGGGCAGCCAGCATGGGCTCTCGCGCCAGGCTGCCATCGCGGGTGTAATAGGCGAGCGTGTCGGCGAGGGCCTGCGGCTGCTCGAATATCTCGCGCAGCATGGCGTGGGGAAACTGACGCGTTGCGCCGAACGGAGGAACGTCCCTGGTATGGATAGTCATAGGAAAAATGGAGGCGTCATGCGGACGCGGAGAAATGGGAATCCTGAATTCGGATTGGCTGGGTCAGTCCGAGCTTGCCCTTCCCTATTCTAGCGAGGGATTGGGGTTGCGACGTTGGAATCTGGCTTCGTTGAATGAATTTACAAGGAAAGCTTTGATTAAGGAAGTCCTGCAGCGGCTAGTACTACAGTTGCAGTTCACGGATTCCACCTGATTTCCATCGCTACCCACTCGCTCACTGCTCTCTAAAAATCAATGGTTTACAGCGCAGCTACCCCAAACAATTCGCTATCTGCAACTGTAGTACTAGTACTACAGTTGTAGATATTGATCGGGTAGGAGTTGCCGGAAGCAATCAGGCAGGGGAGATTCGCGTTTTCTGTAGTGGTAGAAGATGGCCAGGAG